>QZJI01000048.1 GCA_003599735.1 Dehalococcoidia bacterium
CTAGGGTAAGATCTGCTCACGCGGCCCCGTGGTGTAGAGGCCTAACACGCCACCCTGTCACGGTGGAGACCGTCGGTTCGAATCCGATCGGGGTCGCCATCTCGCTCGAAACAACGCCGCCCGTGAGGGCGGCGTTGTTGTGTGCAATGACGGACGGCCCGCGTGCGTCCTCCCCCTGGTTCGAGCGTATTCCGAACGGCGCGCTTGCCTCCCCGGCCGTTGCCAAATCCTGTGCCCCCGCGTCACACTCGCCCTCGAGGTGAGCCACATGCCCTTGGACCGTATTACCAGCGCATTGCTTTCCGCGTTCGTCGCGAGCCACGGCCTCGATAGTCTCGATGAGGCGACGCAGTTCGAGCACTTCACTGCATATCTCTGCATGAGTCGCTATCTCGACGAATCCGCCGACATCGCCGATACGCATGTGGGTGCCGGGAACGACACTGGTGTCGACGCTATCGGGATCATCGTTAACGGTTCGCTCGTTACAGATCCCGATAGCGTCGAAGAACTGCTCGCTGTGAACGGGTACATCGAGGCCACGTTCGTGTTCGTTCAGTCAGACCGCAGTGCCGGCTTTGAAACCACGAAGATCGCGAATATCGGCTACGGCGTGAGTGACTTCTTCGCAGACCCCCCAACGCTTACGCGGAACGAAGATGTGACGGCGGCTGCCGAGGTAATGGCCGCTGTGTACAAGCAAAGTGGGCGGTTCCGCGAGAACCCAGCCTGCAAGATCTTCTATGTGACGACGGGCAAGTGGACTGGCGACCACGACCTCGAGGCTCGACGCGCCAGCGCTCTTCAGGACTTGGCTAGTCTCGGGATCTTCAGCACCGTGGAATTCAGTCCCCTCGGCGCCGACGACATCCGCGAGCTCGACCGGCAATCTAAGTCCGCCATTTCTCGCGAGTTCCTGTTTCCCTCGTCCGTCGTGGTCCCAGACATGCCAGGAGTGCGCGACGCCTACATTGGCATCCTGCCTGCGACCGAGTTCGTCGCCCTTCTTGACGATGGAGAAGGACACATCCTCCCCGGTCTGTTTTACGACAACGTGCGCGACTGGCAGGACTACAACACTGTCAACGAGGGGATGCGCACGAGTCTTGCGTCCGAGCCGGAGCGCCACCGCTTCGTCATCATGAACAACGGGATTACCGTTATCGCGAAGACACTCACCCGGACCGGCAACCGGTTTCACATCACCGACTACCAGATCGTCAATGGTGGCCAGACAAGTCACGTACTGTTCGACTCGCGCGAGTTCCTGGACGCGAGCACTCTGGTACCACTTCGGCTCATCTCGACCGACGATGAGGAGGTAATCGCCTCAATTGTTCGCGCGACGAACCGCCAGACGGAGGTCACGGAAGATCAGCTGCTCGCCCTCTCGGATTTCCAGAAGCAACTGGAACAGTACTTCACCACTATTCCTATGGCTCAGCGTCTCTACTACGAACGGCGGTCGCGACAGTACAACTCCACCGGCATCGAGAAGACGCGAATCGTCACGCTGCAGAACCTCGTGCGCGCGTACGCCTCGATGTTCCTACAGTTGCCACACCAGACCACGCGCAACTACCGGGCGCTGCGTGAGCAGTTAGGCGTGACGATCTTCGTCGAGGGCCATCGCTTAGAGCCCTACTACTACGCTGCCTCGGCGCTCTATCGTCTCGAATTCCTGTTTCGCAACGGGCAGCTCGACGCAAAGTTCAAGCCGGCTCGTTACCACATCCTGATGGCTGCCCTACTCCTCGCTGCCCCGAACAATTTGCCGGCGGCGAACTCCCACGCGATGGAGCGGTTCTGCGCCCCGCTAATCACTGCCATCTGGATCGCCGAGCAGGCCGACGCATTACTGCAGCGTGCAGCGGAAATCGTCGCAGAAGCTGCGGACGGGAACTTCGGGCGAGATCACGTACGGACCCAGCCATTCACAGAGCGGGTACGAGACATCGCGATCGCCGCCCGCGCGGCGGGCTAGGCCCTGATAGGTCCTCTGGAACCATCATGCGGCATGGAGGACGTGACGTGGCCGGCAACGGTGACGACCTGCTCAGGTCGATCGACGAGGCGGGGCACTCGCTGTACGAGCGGCTTCGCGCGCTACCTCCGGAGGTGTTGACGAGGCGACCGACGATTGGTGGTGATGGAAAACGTTCGCCGTCTGCTCTATGCGGGCGCATCCACGTCCCCTGCATCGAGCGCGCGTTCGTGACGGCGTCCGCAGTGGCAGCGGCCGCGAGAACAGCGCACTATGCGTACCGAAGACATCAGGGGGTACTCGACCATGGCCGACGAACCATTCATCGTCTACTCGTACGTGGGCGCAGCAGCGCGCGCGATCGATGAGTACACCGCCGAGGGGATCATGGAGCTCCGGCCCGAGCTCCGTCATGCTGGGGGTTTGCTCGCGGCGCCGTTAGGCCTCATGTCGACGGCCGGGACCGGGGTGACGGTCCACATCCATGCCGCGGGTGCGCCGACCCGCATCGACGTGCACGTGTATGAATCCGGCGAGGGTGTCGAGCGGGTGAAGGTCGCGACGAAGCTGCTCCGCGTCGGGCGGACCCAGGTGTTCGCCGAGGCACGCTTTACCGACGCTGACAACCCGAGTCGCAACCTGGGTTACAGCACCGTCAGTTACGTCGCCACTGGCCCGGGGACCGGGAAGCTCGAGAACCATCCCGAGCCGCCGTACGTCGGGCCGGCCCGCAACGAACGGCCCATCACCGAGATCTACGGCGGGGTCCCGCGTGCTGACGGGGGCTTTGACATCCCCGACCTGCCGCCACGGCTGCGGGCCGGCGGCCGGATCCACTCCGGGACGATGGAGATCCTGGGCGAGGCGGCAGGTATGAGGGGCGCGACGCTGAAGACCGGCGTCGAGCGGATGCGGACCGAGCACATGAGCACGACGGTCCTGAGCGCCGGCCTCGGCGGCCCCTTCAGCATCACGCCGGAGGTGCTGGCCTCCGGAGACGACTTCGCGATCTGCCGGATGGAGCTCCGCGATCACGCCAACGACGATCGGCTGCTGGCCGTGGTCCGGACGCGGTACCGCCTCCTGCCCTAGCGATCTCCTCGACGGTCCGCTTTCGGCGCCGTGTCGTCGCGTGGAACCGGCAAGCCCTCACGTTCGACAAGATGCTTCTCTTGCCGAGAGCGGCTCCCTCGTCGTTCATCTCTGCCTGGGCCGCGGCCGAGATCTCAGGGTGCGAGGTCGCGGGCCTCCGGCCTGCCGCTCATGCCGTGCTTGAGCGCGAGGAACGTCTCCGCCACCCGCCAACCATTGTTCAAGCCGCCGATGAGGTCAGCCGCCGAGACCGGGACGTCGTCGAGGTAGACGGTGTTCTTCCGGCCGCCGATTTGGCCGTCGGCCTGGAAGATCTCCATCGGGCGGACGGTGATCCCTGGCGCGTCACCGGGGATCATGAACCATGAGAGGTTCTGATAGCGCGCGTCCTCGGGGCCCGTCCTGACAATGGTCCAGAGGTACTCAGCCGGATGCGAGCCCTGGACCCAGGTCTTCACACCGTTGATGAGGTACCGCTCGCCATCCCACCGCGCGGTCGTGGACGTCGCGGCGAAATCCGAGCCGCCCTCCGGGCCCGTCGCGAGCTGCCACGTCACCGCCTCTCCCCGGATGATCCGGGGAAGGATCCGGCTCTTCTGCTCCTCGCTGCCCCATGTCGCGATGCACTGCCCCGCGAGCGCCCCGCCGGAATCAGGGAATGGCGGCAATCCGAGGTCATAGGCGGCGAGTTCCCGCACGATGATCATCGCCGAATCGCCGGACATGCCGCTGCCGCCGTAGACCGTTGGCGCCGTGGGGTAGAGCCACCCACGGGCCCCGAGCTGCCGTCCAAATTCACGCAGGAGCTGGTAGTTCTCCTCCGAATCCCGGTTCCCCTTGATTCGCGGGGCATGCGTGGTGAGCCATTCGCGGACCTCACGGCGCAACGTCTCTTGCTGGTCCGTATACCCCATCGAGAAGTCCACGCTTCACCTCCCGCGGTTTCGCACCTCGAATGTAGCGGACGCGACACCGCTTTGCAGAGTGCGATTGGACCTGCCCGGTTGCTCGAACACCTGACGCGAGGCGTCGATGTCGCCCGGAAGGGGTCGAGACTGCCTGGGAGTCCACCCAGATGGTTATGTCGGGGTTCGAATCCGATCGAGGTTCCCTGTCCACCTGCTTCAACGCCGCCTCCGGGGGGCGTTGTTGTGTGAGGTACGTGCTGTGCAAGTTCAAGGTAGTCGGACAAAGCGAGTCAAGGCTCGTCGCGGGCGACGGCATAGTTGCTATGACCTTGATCCGTTTCCCTTTTCCCCGGTTCTTTGCGGCGGATGAAGTCAGCGCAAGCACGGTTGAGGACATCGTTGTCCGCGACTTCTGCTCCTGAGGCGTCGTCGTCGAAGCGCATTCGCGGACGAGGTATCCGAACAGATCGACGCCTCGGCCATTTTCGTCGTCGATCCGGCGCGCGCAGCAAACCGCGGCGTCGGGCATTGGATCCGGGGACACCATGCGCGCCACCAACAAATACCCGTAGGACTACGTTGACGAGTGCCGGGCGAGAGTTGCGCGCACCTCACGCCTATCGAGAGCTGGTGAAGGGATCGATAGCCTCAGCGGCGGTGCGGGCAAAGTCCGAGGCGCCGTACTTCGACGAGGTCGAAACGCCGCCGCCCGACAGCGCGTGCCGCGTGGCAATGCGTACCACCTCTTCCCGAGAGCGAGTGATGCGATCGAGGCATCGCGTATCGTCCTCTAAACGAACGGTTCCGACGAGCGTGCCGTTAGTCAACTAACCAACGCGGGAGCGCCCTGATGGCACCCGTGAACTGGCGTAGGGCGGAGGACATGACATGGGAATGTTGACCTGGATCGCTGTAGGTTTGGTGGCTGGCTTTCTCGCTAAGCTCGTGATTCGGGGTGGGCCTGGTGGCATTGGCCCAATCGACCTTGTGTGGACAGTTGTGCTCGGCATCGCTGGCGCCCTCATCGGGGGTTTCATCAGTACATGGCTCGGCTACGGCAATGTCGCTGGCTTCGACCTGCGTAGCGTCCTCATCGCGACCGCGGGCGCGATCCTCGTCATCCTCGTCGCAAAGGCGGTCGGCCCGCGTTAGCCATACAGCAGCGTCTCGCAATGGCCGCCCGAAGGGGGCTGCACTTCTGCGATCACCCGTCGGCGCGCGTGCCTGCACACGCCGTTGCGATCGAGGGGCCATACCGCGATCGCTCTGCGGCCGCCGAGGCTAGACCTGCATCGAGGGCGAACCCGCGCCTACGCTGAGGCACTTCCTGCGGGCGTGACTGAAGCGGCTGCCCTTATCTCGGCATGTGCTTCCACAGGAAGTCGAGGATGGCCGCCTCGCCTTCGGGCGTGTTGCTGGCGGCGCCGACAATGCCGACAAGCGCGTTTACTCCGCCGCCGACAGGTACCGTTTCTGCACCCTGCGCCGGGCCGTCGCCCGGATCCATGTGGCTGCCAGGCGTCGTTGTTCAGCCGACACCTCCCGGTTGCCCATTGACGACACGTCCGCAATTGACGTGCGGGTGAGTTCCGCCTCCCAGGCAGCTTCCGCACGCCACATCGCCGTGGCGATCCCACAGGGCCGGCGATAGGACGCGGCGCTCACGCCGCTAGGGCCGCGTTGTCGGATTTCCGTACAACGAAATGTTGATTCCGCGCCTTCGATCGCGCGAACAACGTCGAGCAGGCTGACCTCCTGCGGTGGTTTCGCCAGTCGGTACCCGCCTCCGGGGCCGCTGGTGGCTTCCAACACGCCGGCACGAGCAAGCGAGCGCAGGTGTTTCGACAGGTAGGCCGGCGGCAACTCGAAGAAGGCTGCTAGTTCGGCGCCTCGTAGCGTTTCGTCGCCAGACAAGTGAGTCAGGAGGGAACAGCAGTGCACACCCCACTCCACAGCTTCGCTCATCCTCATAATAGACATCCTATATCTATGATATACATCATCTCAGCAAGCGCCGTTCTCCACAGGCAGCGAGCCACCGGAAAGGACCGCCTCGTGTCACGCATTACACCATTGCCCTACTCCGATGCCCGTCCGGAAGTCCAACGCGTGTACGACCGGGTCGAGCGAAGGTACGGCCGATCGCTCGATCCAGTGATGGTCACCGCTCACAGCACGCCCATCTTCGACGGCTACATCGCCTTTGAGAGTGGGATGCAACACACCGCACACCTTGAGCAACGGCTTGTCGAACTCGTCTCGACGAAAGTCGCCGCGATGATAGGGTGCGCGTTCTGCATCGACCTCGGCTCGTTCCTGAGCCAGGAACGTGGCGTGACCGAACGGCAGATTCTTGAAATGGCAGACTACGCGACGAGCGACGCCTACACGCAACGCGAGCGTCTTGCATTCGACTATGCCATCGCGATGTCCGGGGGTCGGGTCGAGGTGGCCGACGATCTCTTCCAACGGCTAGGCCAAGAGTTCACAACAGGCGAACTCGTGGAACTCACAGCGGTGATCGCCTGGGAGAACTACCGTTCGCGGTTCAACATGGCGCTCGGGATGGACTCACACGGCTTCTCTGACGGTCGCACGTGTGCGCTCCCCGAGCGAGCTCACTAGCGATCTGATCACGCGTGCTGGGTACCCGCCGCGGAGGAGAAAGGCCTCGACCTTTAGAGCGCGCATCGACAAGCGCGTAGCCACAAAAGGTGAGGCCGCGCGCGTTCCTGGAGAAGTGTCGCCCCAGCTACATCGACGGCTAGGCCCTGTGCGGCCCGCTCGCCGGCGGCGCCGGCAACGGGCCGAGGACTCGCTCCCACGCCTCGCCGATCCCCAGCGTGATGTCGTCGCGGTAGATCGCGGCACCAACTTGCACGCTCATCGGTGCGCCTCGACGGTCGTTCCCGAGCGGCAGCGCGATCGTCGGGACACCGGCGATGTTGGAGATGACGCGTGAACCGACGCGTGCCTCGTTCGCGGCGATCACCTCCTCGGGCGTGCGGGCTACCGAGGGCCCCACGACGGTGGCGACAGATGGCGTCACGCCGCCCGTGCCGAGCCAGACCACTGCGTCCGTCTCCGCGAAGCGGGCACGCAGGGACTCGCGCGCGTGGGCGAGCAGACGATTGGCCTTCGACGCCCAGTGCGCGGGCATCAACGCGCCGGTGAGCAGGTTAAGCCGCGACGTCTCATCGACCGTGGCGAGGACGCGGCCCAGGTCGGCATGGAGGAGCACATTGTCCACGTCCTTCACGGCGGCGTAGAGCGTGCCCGCTGACGCCATCTCAGGCACGGCGATGCGGGCAAGGGTCGCGCCGGAGCCCTCCAGGAAGTCGGTGAAACGCCCGAACGCCGAATCGATGTCGGACCCCACTTCCGCGCGCGAATACTCCTCGATGACCGCCACCCGCCTACCGCGCAGAGCGACCGGCCTATCGAACCCGGGCACCCCCACGGCAGAAGGGGCGGCGGTGGTGGCATCGAACGGATCGAGGCCCGCGATCGCCTCGGCTACAACGCGGCAGTCGGTGGCGGAGCGCGCGATGACGCCGACGGTGTCGAACGACCACAGGAGCGGCCAGACGCCGTGGCGACTCACACGCCCGTAACTTGGTTTGAACCCGTATGCGCCGGCGACCGCGGCCGGGTGTCGGATCGAACCGGCGGTGTCGCTCCCGATGGAAAAGGCGGCCATGCCGTTCATGACCGAGACCGCAGAACCGTTGCTCGATGAGCCAGGGCTCCACTCCGCGCCCCACGGGTTTACGGGGTCACCGAAGGGATGCCGGACGGTGCCGCCCATCGCAAACTCACTGAGGTTCGCCTTTCCGACGCAGATCGCACCGGCCTCCTCCAGCCGGCGGAGTGCCGTGGCGGTCTCCTCCGGCACGTAGTCTTCGAAGAGCCGCGAACCGCCGGTGGTACGGATGCCGGCGATGTCGAAGAGGTCTTTCACGGTAAACGGAATGCCATGAAGCGGGCCGCGATCGTGACCGGCAGCAAGTTCCCGATCGGCCGTGCGCGCCTGCTCCTTCGCACGCTCCGCGAGGACGGTGATCAGTGCGTGCGACTGGCCGTTTAACGCCTCGATACGGGCGAGCGCGCGTTCGACCAGATCGACGGGCGACACCTCACGTCGCCGCAACCTTGCCGCGAGGTCGAGAATCGTGTCCGGGTGCGGGGAGGCGGTCGTCCCTCTGGTTTCGGAAGGGGCGGATGACGCAGGGACCGCCGTGGGGGACTCCCAGGTCACGGGGTCGTACCCGCGCCATGGACGTCCATCGAGGTCGTCGAGGACGCGACGGACGGCGTTGAGCCGTGCGGTGACGACGGGGCGGTCAGCGGCGGTGAGCGGCACGCGCAGCATCCCGGCAAGCGCCGCCACATGTTCCTCGCTTAGCCGAGCGTGCGCCGCCGCGGCCAGCCCTGCCCACGCGCGATCGTCCGGAAATGCCACGTCGTCCTCCTCGATCCCCACGATCCTATCGGGTAGACGACGCCATGAACCGAGCGGCCGCCAGGGGCTACTGGAGTCGGCGCATCCGCGGCACGAAGAGGGTCACGAGCACCACGACGATCATCAGCCCGCCAGCCATCCCGCCGATGGCCAGTTGCGGGCGATCAGGCCGGAGAGGATCCCCGCGCCGGAAGTCCCGAGCGACATTAGGCTGAACTGCATCACGGCTCCCGAATGGCACCGTCGATACGACGAATCTCCCGACCCTCCCGGTCGCCGTCATCGCCCCTTAAACACCGGCTCCCGCTTCTCCATGAACGCGCGCACACCTTCCTTGGCGTCCTCGGTCGCGTTGATCACGAGGCCGGTGTAGTACTCCATCTCAGCCGCTGCGATCAGCGCGTCCTCTGGGAACATGGTCTTGTAGACCATGCGCTTGGCCAGCGCCTGAGCGACCGATGGCCCCTTGGCGATCCGGTGGGCAAGCGCGAGCGTTTCCTTCATCAGGTCGTCGTGCTCCACGACGCGGAGGACAAGGCCGAGACGCAAGGCTTCTTGCGCGTCGATCATCTCACCCGTCCACATCAACTCAAGCGCCTTCTGCACGCCTACGATTCTCGGAAGCTGGAAATTCAGGCCGCCATCAGGACGCCGCCCCCGTTTCGTCTGGACGACCCCAAACTGCGCGGCGCTCGAGGCAATACGGATATCAGGCGCAAGCGCGAGCCCAAACCCGGCACCGACGGCGAACCCGTTGATCGCACCGATGATCGGCTTGTCACACTTTGCGAAGACGACCTGCGCGCCGTCCTCTGGATGGGGGAGGCGTACGCTCGGCGGCGGCGCCGGGGCGTCGCTGTTGGCGCCAGTGGTCCGAGCGAGGCCACCAACGTCCGCACCGGTGCAGAAGGCGCGACCGGTGCCGGTCAGCACGATGACCTTCACATCATCGTCTTCACGCAACTCTCGTACGAGGTTGAGCATGCCGCTGGTCATGGCCCCGCTCATCGCGTTCATTCGGTCCGGCCGGTTCAGCGTGATCACACCGACGTCGCCATCTTTCTCGAACAGCAGATCCTCGAGCTCCATGTGCCTCCTCCTGCTTCTGAATCGCCGAGTCACGCGCACGGTAGTGCCCGCGAACCCCACAGCAAGACTTCCTGGCGAAGGAATCGCACCTCCGCCATACAGGCAGCACAATAACAGACATTATGTAGTACGACTGCCGCCAAACCGACTCAGAGCGTCGATCATTCACAAATAATTGGTGGCCCTCGCCCTCTGCTGCAAGACCGCCGCCGCGTAACCAGCAGCATCCATATGATGAAGCGCCCGCCCCGCTCCCAGAGAACGAGCGTGCCCTTGTCCCGTGCGACCATGACCCCGCCCCAACGTCCTACCCGCCCATTCGGACGGCGCGTGTTCTACGGCTGGTGGATCGTCGGTGCGGGCGCACTGATGCAGTTACTCCAGGGGACGCTGCTCGGACAGGCATACGGCTCGTACGTCGTTGTTCTCCATCGCGAGTTTGGCTGGAGCCGCACGCTGCTCTCAGGCGCCTCCGCGGTACGCGAGATGGAGAGCGGCATCTTCGGCCCGGTACAGGGATGGCTCCTTGACCGCGTGGGGCCTCGGCTGGTCGCGCGGGTGGGGATGATCACGCTGGCAGTCGGGTTCATGCTGTTCAGCCAGGTGCATACGCCGGTCACGTTCTATGCGGCGTTCCTCATCATGTCGCTGGGGGCGAGCATGATGGGGTACCTCACCCTTACCCACACCGTCGTGCAGTGGTTCGAGCGCCGGCGGTCGACGGCGCTCAGCCTGATGAGCCTCGGTGGCGCGTTCGGCGGTGTCATCCTCCCGGTGACAACGGTGCTGGCGATCGAGACATTCGGATGGCGCACGACCGCGTTCGCTTCGGGCGTGATCGTCCTCCTGGTCGGTGTGCCGATCACGCAGATGCTCCGCGCCGACCCAGCAGCAATGGGCCTTCGCCCAGACGGCGCACCCGCGGAACCGCTGGGCGCCGACGGGTCAGCCCCGGCCGGCGGCTCGATCGACTTCACGCTCCGTGAGGCGCTCCACGCGCCTTCGTTCTGGTGGGTATCGCTCGGCCACGGCTCCGCGCTGTTCATCGTGGGCGCGGTGAACGTGCACATGGTGTCCCACCTCAACGAGACGCTGGGGTACTCGCTGGGACGTGCCGCTGGCGTGTATTCGGCCGTGACGATGATGTTCATGATCGGGACGCTCATTGGCGGCTGGGTAGGCGACCGGGCGAGCAAGCGATGGCTGGCTTTCGGCTGCATGGGGATGCACGCCGTGGGGATGCTGCTCCTGTCTCACGCAGCCGGATCCCTGATGGTCGCTGCATTCGTCGTCATCCATGGCAGCGCCTGGGGGATGCGCGGCCCGCAGATGGCCGCCTTACGCGCCGACTATTTTGGCCGGGCTGCCTTCGGGAAGATCATGGGTATCTCGAACATGGTGGTTATCGTCGGCGCCATCGCGGGGCCGCTGCTAGCGGGCTTCATTTACGACCGCACCGGAAGTTACCAAGTCGGCTTCGACCTGCTCGCCCTCTTCGCCGCGCTGGGTTCTATCTTTTTCGCCCTCGCGACACGCCCGAAGCCACCCGCTTCCGCTGTACGAGTGACCATCGAGGCATCTTGAACCTCTTGTCCGACGGGCCCGTGGGCGCGCGTCGACCTGCTCGTCCTCACCCACGGCGCGGGGGCGCCGATGCTTGTAGCATGGCTAATGCCGCCCACTCGCTTGTCACAGCCCACCTTGATCGCGTCAACTGAGCATACAGCGAACGTCTCGCGCAGCGGAGAGGACCTCCCGATGATGGAGAACGCCATCGTAACCGAAAGCGGTCTGAAGTATGTCGACCAGGTCGTGGGAGCCGGCGAGTCGCCTCGCATGGACCAGGAAGTCACGGTCCACTACACCGGCAGACTGGCATCGAACGACCGAAAGTTCGACAGCTCTGTCGACCGAGGTGAGCCTGCGACGTTCCCGATGAACGGCGTGATCCGAGGCTTCTCCGAGGGCCTGTCCACCATGAAGGTCGGCGGCAAGCGCACCGTCTACATCCCATCCGACCTCGGCTACGGCCCGCGCGGCACCGGCCCCATCCCACCGAACGCCGACCTGATCTTCGAGCTCGAACTAATCGCGATCCGTTAGCCCTTGGCTATACCCCGCGCGCGAGACCCGCGACGAGCAGGTCGACGCCGGAGTGCTTGCCTTCCACGACCGCCTCCACGTCGAACAACTGAGCGGTGGGCATGCGCCCGGTCAACCTAACAACCGGGCTCTCGCCGAGGTGGTCGATGACGGCCTGCGCTTGGCCGTGCTCGTCGAAGAGATACAGGGCGCCCCACCTGCCAGAGGCCGGATCGGAGATCCACGTCTTCTGACGTAGTCCCTCCATCGACTCGAATCGCGGGATCGACCGCTCACGTAGATAGTCACGGAGCTCCTCGAACGTCGCATTGCTACCGTCCGAAAGATTCCAGAGGACAAGCAGCGCGGTGAGGTGTGTTGAAGGCGTCATCGGCAAATCCTGTCCGAGCATCCAGCCGCTGAACCTCCGGTGTCTCGCTCCCGTGAACGAGACACCGGAGGTTCCTTGCTGCGTTGACCGCTACCGACGCCGGCTCACGACCTTCCGCGCGCCCACGGTCAACAGGACTGCGGCACCGACCAGAGAGCCCGCGAGCAGAATGGAGTTGCCATCCGCTCCGGCGAGGCCAGCATTGCCGGTCTTGGCGGGAGCCGCGACAGGCACCGCCGTCGCAACCGTCGTGAACGTGACGGAGGCACGGGCATCACACGCGGTGTGGCTCAACTGGCCGAGGACTACGGTGACGGAGTGTGCGCCCGGCGCGAGTGCGCCTAAGTCCTGCGTCGTCGTACCGCTGTGGATGATCTTCGGGTCACCACTCGGGATCACGCCACCAGCAGCCGTGGCCGGGGTGTCGACGAAGTAATGCAGGTGAAACGACGTTGCATCCGCCGCCGACGCGGGCTTGATGTTTTGCGCGGGCGTCACTGTGACGTTGACCGTCGTCGGAGCTGCGGCAGTCGGTGTGGCAACCGCGAGCGTGACGCCAGCGAGGCAGGCCCCAGGTGTCTGCGCAGATGCCGTACTCGTTGACGCGATCGGGACCCCTATCGCGAGCACCGCGACCAGTGACAACCAACGGAACCACCGTGACATGAGGCCTTCTTCCAGATCGGGGAAATTAGGCACGGAACGTACCAGACCTAGGTAGCCGCAGGGAATGTAGGGAGCGAGTGGTGAATCAGGTGACCGCCCTCCCGTAGGCATCGACACCCTCGCCAGTGGTACGGTGGACATCCCCACCACAGCTCCGGAGGAACCGCCATGGGTGACAAGAGCCCGAAGGACAAGAACAAGAAGAAGCCGAGCCAGAAGCCACCCAAGGGCAGCAACCGTCCCAACGCGACCCCGGCCTCGAAACCCGCTCGGTAGCGATCGCTCGGTGGCAACAAGCACAGCCGCCGCGTCAGGCGCGGCGCATCCGCTGGCGCGGCCTTAACGCTCGCGTGACTGCCAGCGTGTCCCCGCGTACATCCGGCTAGAAACCGACCGACAGACGCAAGTTCAGGTACGCTGATATCCCGGTGCTTCCATCGGGGGGTTGCCCTAACCGGCCGTCCGAGTTGAGCGCGCAAGCACCACACGAAGGGAGCGGCCATTGACCACCGCTAGTTCCAACTCCCAGTCGATGAAATTCGCGCTGCACGAGGTGCTGTCAGGCATGCTCGCCAGCGTCGAGCAGGACCGGTTCACCGACGACGTGAGGCGCCTGGCCGTGATGTTCGAGGGCCTAGCCACCACCGTCCCGCTCTTCGCACCGATGGCCGCGGGCGTCGACCCCGAAGCCGTCGCACACGCCCTCAAGACCCTCGAGGACAAAGCGGTCCTAGAGCACGCCAACGGCGAGTATGTGCTGACCGAAGCCGGTCGCGCGCACTGCGTCTCCGCCAAGCGCACGCTCTTCAACCGCAGCGACCAAGAACAGCTTGAAACCGCCGCCAAGACCTTCGCGACGCTGTAGGCTTAGCGACAAATACGCCGTAACTCTCTATCTTGCCTCCCCGCGCTCCACGCGGGCAGCGAGGTCGGCCATGTAGGCCTCGTCGTGGTAGCGGGGGTCGCGGCGTTCGCGCAGGGCGTAGAGCGCCTCGCGATGTTCCGCTGTCTTGCGGGCATCAGAGAAGTTCTTCGACGAGCGCCGGTCAATGGTGCTGAGGTCATTCGTCAGCAGGTCTTCCATCAACATGCGTTTGATCACGCTGAGGGTGGACGCGGGGTTGTTCGCGATCTCGGCGGCCAGGGCGATCGCCCTCGGCATCAGCTCCTCGGGCGCGACCACCTCGCGCACCAGACCGAGGTCACGCGTCTCCTCGGCGGACCAGATACGGCCCGTGAGCATCATCTCCTTCGCGCGCTGCACACCGATCAGCTTCGGCAGCATCCATGAGGAGTTGAGTTCCGGCGTCAACCCGATCGCCGCGAAGCGGGCGGAGAACTTCGCCTCCGTCGACGCCAGGATCACGTCGTACCAGAGGATCGAGGTGAACCCGATGCCGATGGCGACTCCATTCACCGCCGCGATGGTTGGCTTCCCGTCCGCCATGTACCACGGGGCGAACGGCGCGTGCGGCGCCTGCTTCTCCACCGGCGCGTCAGCACCTGTGAACGACCGCTCGAATCCGCCGATGTCGGCGCCGGCGCTGTAGGCACGCCCGTTTCCGGTCGTCACCACCGCGCCGATGCCTGGATCGGCATTGAAAGCGTCGTACGCCTCGATCCATTCGGCGTACAGCGTGCCGTTCATCGCGTTCAGACGGTCGGGGCGGTTCCAATAGACGATGCCGACCCGGCCTTCGCGCTCCACCACGATCGTCTGATAGTCCTTCGCCTTCGCAGGTTCGTACGGGACGGGCATGGAGTCCTCCTGGCGGCTGGACGGTAGGCGCGAGTATAGCCACGCCCCGGTGCGGTAGGCTCACCCCTGACGGCGCGCTTTCGACCGCCGGAAGCCGCGCGATTCGCATCGTAATTGCAACGTGGGGGGCATCGATGAGTCCGACCGACCGCCTGGCAGCGTTCATCGTGCAGACTGACCGCACAGTCATTCCCGCGCACGTCATGCACGAGGCGAAACGCACCCTGATCAACGTCCTCGCCGTCGCGCTCGCGACCTCCGAAGACCCCTCCGTCGATACCCTCGATGTGTGGGGCGGTACCAAAGGGATGGCGAGCGTCATCGGGCGCGGGAGCGCGAGCGAGGGACAGGCGGCGCTCGTCAACGGCTACCTCGCCCACCTTCAGGACTACGACGATACCCACTTCCCCACCGTGCTCCACCCCAGCGCGCCAACGTGGCCCGCCGTCCTCGCCGCCGCCGAGCGGACCGGGGCATCGGGCGCGGAGACGCTCGCCGCCTTCGCCATTGGCTGCGAAGTCGCGTGCCGCGTCGCGCTTTCTGTCCACCCATGGCACTACGACGCCGGCTGGCACATTACCGGCACGGTCGGCGGCTTCGGCGCGGCGGCTGGCACGGCCCGGTTGCTCGGCCTCGACGTCGCAGACACGACGCAGGCGCTCGGTGTCGCGGGGACGCACGCCGCGGGCGTCCGCGAGGCATTCGGCACGAATGGCAAGGCGCTGCACGCCGGTCACGCGGCGTCGAACGGGCTGCGAGCGGCCTCGCTAGTGTCCATGGGGTTCTCCGGACCGAAGGCGATCCTCGAAGGACGGCGCGGCTTCTGGGCCGTGCTCTCGCCCGGCGGACACAACGGCGCGCCGATCGAGGGACTGGACGACCTGATTGCCTCAGGCGTGCGCTGGGAGCTACAAAACAACGGACTGAAGCCGTACGCGAACGGCGTCGTCTCGCACCCGCTGCAGGACGCCGTCATCGAGTTGCGGAACAAGCACGCGATCGTGGCGGGCGACGTGCGGGCGATCGAGGCGCGCGTCCACCCCCTCGTCCTCGAACTGATGGACCGGCCCCAGCCAGAGACCGGGCTGTCCGCGAAGTTCTCCCACCAGCACTGCGCCGCCGCCGCCCTCATCGACGGCGCGGGCCACGAGGCGCAGTTCCACGACGACCGCGCTCGCGACCCACAGATCGCCGCCGTCCGCGCGCTCGTCCACGCCACGCCCGATGCCGCCCTCGGCGAGGACGAGGTCCATGTCACCATCCGCATGGCGGACGGCCGCGCGCTCGCCACGCATGTCGAGCACGCGACCGGCTCCCCGGAGAACCCGATGTCGGACGCCCACCTCGAAGCGAAGTACCGCGCGCTTGCCACGCCGGTCCTCGGCGAGCGGGATGCCGAGGCGTTGCTGCGCGCGGCGTGGACACTGGACCAGGCACCAGATATCCGCGCGTTGATGGCACTCGCGTCCCGGCGCACGGACGGTTAGACGAACGCGCTCGTGATCGTCACCACGCCGAAGAAGACGAACAGCACCGCCGCGACAAGGCCGACCGTCCGCTGCGGCATCCGCTTCCCGGCCACGAGGCCGATCGCGACCGCGATCGCATCCGCTGCCACCATCCCCGACGTCGATCCCAACCACACGCCCACGAACGATTCCTCGCGGCTCGCGAGTGAGACCGTCGCGAGCTGCGTCTTGTCGCCGAGCTCTGAGAGGAAAAACGAAAGCGTCACAACGCCGAAGGCGCCCGCCCAGCCGAAGCGCACCCGTTGGTCATCCTCATCCAGTGAGTCGCCCCGGATGCTCCACCATGCGAAGCCGAGGAACGACAGCCCGACGATCACGCGCAGTACCGTTTCCGGCAGCACGTCGTCGAGGGCACGCCCCGCCGCGACGGATCCGAGATGGACCACCAGCGTCGCCGCCGCCACGCCAGCGATGACTGTCCACCAGCGGTAGCGCGTCGCGAACCACAGCGCGACGAGTTGCGACTTGTCGCCCAGTTCGGCGACGAAGATCACGAGCGTCGATAGGAGGAATGCGGACACCGACAACCTCATCTCCTGAGTGCCGCGGTGTCGGGAGGGGGCGTCCTAGAGACGTCCGGCCCGAGACACGCAGCACGCGTGTTCCGGGCCGAAAGTCTCGTCCGCTGGTTCGCACCAGCCGCACCGCCGCCCTCGCACTGGAGGAAGTATGTCGACGGACGCGCGAGGGACTACTCCCCTTCGGTCTGCCGTCAGATTACCGGCGGCCATGACCACGCGCCAGTGCGTGCGCACCCTTCGACACTCGGCCGCCGGGACCACGCGCTACCATCCTGGCAGAACGGCGACCAGACGATCACGCGGGTGACCAAATCTGAGGTAACTGTGGGCATCGAGGCTCTCACGCACCGGGACGACGGCTCGCCCCACGACCCCACCCTCGAGGGCTGGGACGAGTGGGTCAGCGCCTCCTCAACGCGCAACTACGCCCTCAACGACCCGATCCTCGACTGGCTCGACCTGTACGGCGAGGCGAAGGGTTACCTGCCCGATCACGCCCTCCCTGGCTACGACCCGCGCACCGACTTCCGCGAGTTCCTCTTCGCCCAGGGCCGCGAGTTTGAAGCGCGCGTCATCGCGCACCTCCGTCGCGAGACCGAGGTCCGCACAATCACCGATGACCATCTCCAGACGCGCACGCGCGAGGCCGCCGAGGCCACGTTTGCCGCGATGCACGAGGGCGTCCCCGCGATCTATCAGGGCGTCCTCTGGGATGCCGAACACGGCGCCTTCGGCGCGCCCGACCTCCTTGTCCGTGCGGATGTCCTCGAACGGTGGTTCCCTGGCACGCTCGACCATAAGGCGATCAAGGTCGTCGCACCGGACCTCGATGGTGCGTGGCACTACCGCGTCGTCGATGTGAAGTTCTCCGGGCTGCACCTGAACGCCGCGGGCACCGACCTTACGAACGGCGGCTCGATGCCCGCTTACAAAACGCAGCTGTTCCTCTACAACCGCGCGCTCGGGCGCATCCAGGGGTATGAGCCGCCCGCCACCCACCTCATCGGCCGCTCCTGGCAGCGGACGCAGCGTGGCGTGGACTACCGCAGCGACAGCGCCCTCGACATCGCAGCGACCGTCCCTCAGTCCGGCGAGACCGCGCGAGGCGTCGCCACCGCGTCGCCCGCCACGGGCGCGCTCCACTGGGTGCGCCGGCTGCGAGCGGAGGGCGCGACGTGGCGGGCGACGCCCGAGCCATCGACGCGCGAGCTGTACCCGGACGCCGGGAACGCTCAGGACGCGCCGTGGCATGCGGTGAAGCGCCAGATCGCCCACGAGATCGAGGAACTGACGCTGCTCTGGCAGGTCGGCGTCGACAAGCGCGAGCAGGGGCACGCCGCCGGCATACGCCGCTGGACCGATCCCCGTCTCCGTCCCGAGGACGTCGGCATCAAGCCCACGAGCGCGTACCACGCGCCGCTCACCGCGCTGATCGAGATCAACCGCACAACCGATGGCCCGCCCGTGCGCCGCGGCCACGGCACCGACCCCGAAACGTGGCGGCCTGTCCCGCCCCTCGAGTTCTTCGCCGACTTCGAGACCTTCGGCGACCTGCGTGACCACTTCACGACGTTCCCCGTGCGCGGCGGACAGACACTCATCTTCATGATCGGCTGTGGCCATGTCGAGGATGGCCAGTGGAACTTCCGCTGCTTCGTCGCCGACGCCGAGACCGAGGAGGCCGAGGCCCGGATGATCGATGCGTGGCTCGACCACATGGAGGCGGTCCGCCAGCGCCTCGCGCCCGACCTCGCCGCCGGTCAGGCCACCGCACGCGTCACCCACTGGTCGCGCGCCGAGCCGGTGACGTTCGAGACGGCGTACAACGCCGCCAAGGCGCGCCATCCGGAAAAGGGCTGGCCCTCCCCCAACTGGTTCGACTTCCTCGATGTCATGCGGAAGGAGCCAGTCGTGATCCGCGGCGCGATGGGCTTCGGCCTGAAGGCCGTCGCCCGCGCGCTCCACGACCACGGGCTCATCGAGACGGTCTGGGGCGACGGCCCCACGGACGGCCTTGGCGCGATGATGGGCGGCTGGTGGTGCTACGACGAAGCCGTCCGCTCCGGCGTCCCGGTCACCTCACTCGACCTCATGAAGCAGATCGTCGAATACAACGAAGTGGACTGCCGCTCGATGTGGGAAGTCGTGCGCGCCGTCAGAGGGTTAGAGTAGAGGCCGGGCAATTCAGTCACCTAGACCAGCCGCACCACGGCGCGTCAGGCGACTCAGGTACTCTCACCTCGATATCCCAGCCGATGAGGAACGGGCAGGAAGGAACAGGGCGATGCCAAAACAGGGGCCGCGCAAACCCAGTGAGGCCGAACGGCGGGTGGAGCGAGAGCACACGGTTGCCAAGGGTGGCAGCACCCGGGCGGCAAAACCGCACTCCGGCCGGAGCGGCAGCGATTCGAACGCGAGCAAGAAGACGCGCGGAGCGTGACGTCCACGCGGCTGCGACACGCGAACGTCGCAGGCCGCCTCCTTCGCGCCCAGGGCGGCGCTTATCGCCCGCTGAACCTCGGCGGGCGCTTCTCGCGGAAGGTTTGCACGCTTTCGGTATGGTCCTCGGAGTTGCTGAGCAACCAGTTCAGCCAGCGCTCGTGACTCGTGATCCGTGTACTCCTCGAACTCCGCGAGGACGGCGTGGTCCACGCTCACCTTCCAGGCGGCGCAATCCTTCGTCGGATCTTCCGCCGTGCATGAGGCTGTTGAGCGCGCGACGACCGGTTTCGGCGTTCTGAGCAGCGTCTTCAGAATGTAACCAGTAAATGCAACCAGTATTGGTGCAGTATGGTGCGATTACCGCATCGCCATCCCCATCGACTCCCGGACGCTGCCCGAGGCGATCAGCGCATCGGCATGCTTGCCGAGCCCGATCTCCGCGAGGATCTCGCGCGTCTGGCGTCCCAGGGCTGGGGCTGGACGACCGGGACAAAGCGGCGTCCGGGACAGGCGGGCGGCAGGGCCCACAGTGGTGACGACCCCCATCTCGTCATGCTCTCGCGCGACGCTGAGGCCGTGGGCGATGACCCACGGGTGATCCATCAACTCGCGCGTCCCCTGCACCACGCGGTGGACGGCGACGCCGCGTCGCCCACTGAACCGCTTCTGCCATGTCGCGAGCGGCGCCATGCCGATGCGACGCTCCAGTTCTGCCTCCAACGCCGTGCCCGAAAGCGAGTCGATGCCTTCGAGGCCCTCAATGCCCGCGAGCGAGGCGACGTCTGGTGCGGCGAGGAAGACCCACAGGTCGATCGCTTTGTAAGCGCGGTGGAGCGGGCCGCTGCCCACAGACGTCTGCCCTCGCGGTTCGTCCCACGTCTTGCCGGCGTAGTCCTGCATGAATACGGACTGTAGGAGCGTCGCCGTATAGGCGAGCGCCGCATCGACGTGCTGGCCCTGCCCGGTCCGGCGTCGATGTAGCAGTGCCAGCGCGACCGCGTACGCACCGAGAAAGCCCGTCCCATAGTCGTTCACGGCGTACTTCTGCAGCTGCGGCTGGCCATCACCGCCGAAACGCTCCTGCATCCCCGTCGCAGCCTGAGCGATCTGCTCGTGCCCAGCGCGCCCGGCGAAGGGGCCGACGTGCCCGTAGGTGTTGAGCGAGGCATAGATGATGTCGGGCCGTTTCGCCTTCACCTGTTCGTAGGAGATGCCCAACTTCGTGGC
>QZJI01000063.1 GCA_003599735.1 Dehalococcoidia bacterium
CCGGGCGGCTTCGGCGGCGGTGCCGGAGGGTTCCTGCGCCGCTTGGATGCCAACGGCGACGGCAGGATCGAGAAGGGTGAGCTGACCGATGAACGGATGTCGCCGCTCTTCGAGCGTTTGGACGCCAACAAGGATGGCGTCATCGATGAGGATGAACTGAGAGCGGCTCAGCAGCGGATGGGGCGGCCGGGCACGCCACCGCCGGGTGCTCCCGGTCAGCAGCAGAACCCGCCGCCGCCATCGCCGGGCGCGGAGCGCGCGCCTGTACCGCAGCTTGACGCGGCGCCGTTGAGCCCCGCCAGTGAGCCGCGGGCTTCAGCCCGCGCGGAGTCTCCCGCGGGGACGCGGGCGCCATTGACTCACGGCGATACCGGAACGGGCGCGACGCACTCGCCCCAGGAGCCGGCCACGCTGCGGCTGACCGCCGCCGACGAGCGTCACGACGATCAGGAATCTTCGCAAACGAAAGGGGACGACGAATCGCAGGTCGGGCGCAGCGGCGAACGGCGGGCGCAACGCCGCACCCAGCCGGAGCAGGGCGAACGCGGCAACCGGTTCATCAACGTACTGAAACAGTCCGACGCCAACGGCGACGGGCTGATCCAGCGCGACGAGATGCCCGAGCGGGTGCAGGGTTTCTTCGACCGCATGGACGAGAACAGCGACGGCGCTATCGACGCGGCCGAGTTGGACGCGGCCGCGGAGCGGATGCGGCAGATGTTCGGCGGACGGCGCGAGGGCGGCCCGGATTCACCACCGCAGCAGCCCGGGCAGGAACCCGCAAAACCCGCGGCGACATCCGAGGAACGTGCGGCACAGGAACCGGTCGCCACGTCGCCGACGGAACCGCCAACCACCGGCCAGAGCGAAGCCGCGACGGTCGAAGCCGAACCGGAGAGTGAGTCGGATGCGCCGCCTGCGGTCGAGCCGTCGGCGGCGGAACCGGCTTCACAAGAAGCTCAAACACACGCCGCCGAGGAAGCCCAGGCCGCCGCGGCTCCATCCACAACCGGGCCGGCGGCCGCACCCGAGTTCGACCTCGACAGCCCGATCGCCGGCGAGTGGGCGGCCGAGGTGAGGTCCAGCCGGTTCCGCGGCGCCGGCGGGTTCACAATCGCGGTCAAAGTCACCAAGGAGGGGAAACTGGGCGGCAGCTACACCTCGCGCTTCGGCAGCGGCATGATCGTGGACGGCAGCTTCAACGCCGAGTCGAAAAGTTTCACCATCCACGTGCAGGACGAGCGCGGCGAGCGCAGCCTCAGCGGTACGATTGACGGGAAGAAGATGACCGGTGTGCTGGAGGCCGGGGGGGGGATGTTCACCGTGGACTTCGAGGCCCAGCGCACCCGGTCCGGCGCCCAACTGGCCGCGGCCGAGGCACAGGAGGAAGCGGCCCGCTACGAGTTCAAACCGCTGGAGCAGCTCATCCCCGGCCCACGCTGGGTCAGCTCCATCGAGACCTCGCGATTCAACGAAAAACGCGTCTACCTGACGCTCGACGGCCACCGCTCCAACGACGACGAACCCTACGTCTTCGTCAGCGAGGACCACGGCAAGACGTGGCGCTCGATCCGGGCGAACCTGCCCACCTCCGCCGGCACCACGCGGGTGATCCGCGAGGACGTCGAGAACGAGAACCTGCTCTTCCTGGGGGCGGAGTTCAGCGCCTGGGCGAGCATCGACCGCGGCCAGTCCTGGACGCGGCTGAACCATCAGCTTCCCACCGTGGCCGTACACGAGTTCGCCATCCATCCGACCTCCGGCGAGGTGGTGGCCGCCACCCACGGGCGCAGCCTGTGGATTATGGATGCCACGCCGCTTCGGCGCATGTCCACCGAGACGGTGGCGGCGAAGTTCCACCTGTACGACCCGCCCCCGGCGATCTACTGGCGGGGCGAACCCAGCCGCGGCGGCGCCGCCCGTTTCGTCGGGCAGAACCCGCCGGACGGCGCGCGGATCAACTATTCGATCAACGAGCGGCCGCAGCGCTTCCGGCTCCAGATCGTCAACTGGGCCGGCGACGTGATCCACACCTTCGACGACGCCCGCGACGAGGAGGGCCTGCACGAAGTCCGCTGGGACCTGCGCACCGAGCCCGGCGGCCCGGACCGCGCTCCGGCCGCCGGCCCGCCCGGGGGCTTTCGCGGCTTCGGCCCGCGCGGCCGCCTGGTCGAATCCGGCAAGTACGTGGTCGCCCTGACCTACAACGATCAGACGGTGCGTAAGGAACTGATCGTCCAGACCGACCCGGAGTATCCCGACTATCGTCCGTGGGAGACGCAGGAGCGCGATGAAGCCTTCGATGCGTGGATGCGCGCGATCGAGGAGGAGGACGACAACGAGGGCGATCTTGTGCCCGGCTGGTGACCGGGGCCGGGTTCATCTGACTCTGGCGTCGGACGCTACGGTTGCGTGGCGCCGCCGGCTGCCTTCGCTCGACAGGCTTCGAGCCGATCGTCTATTCGGGATACGAGATCCGCCCGTCCCGTCTTCTCGGCCAGTGCTCGGGCCTTCTCGAACGCCTCTGTTGCCTCGTCATAGCGGCCCAGGCCGTCGCCCAGGGCCGTGGCCAGATTGTACCAGGCGGCCAGCAGCGTCGGGTCGATGAGCAGGGCCTGGCGGTAATGGTGAACCGCCTGTTCCACCTCATCGAGGCGGCCGCTGGCGATCCCCAGCCCGACGTGGGCGGCGGCCAGGTTCGGGTCGACCGCCAGTGCGGCTGTGTACTGGTCCCGCGCGTCCTCCCACCGGTTGGCGGCCGCCAGTGCTTCGGCCCATTGATACTGGATGAGCGCGTCGCCCGGGCGCGCCCGATCGGCGCGTTCCAGCAGCTCGATCGCTTCCGCCAGCCGACCGACCGAGGCGAGCTGATCCGCCCGGTGCAGGAGCGACTCGACCGACGGCGCGCCGGCGGGCGGATCACCCTCGGCCGGCAGGTTCGGCGGCACAGCGCCCTCGACCGCCGTCACGTCGACGCCCAGCGCCGCCAGACGCGGACGGATGTCCGGCGCCAGTTGCAGCGCCCGGGCCAGGTGCCATCGCGCCTTCGCCTCGCGCCCCTGGCCGCGAAGCAGCAGGCCCAGCGCCGCATGGGCATCGACGCGCTCCGGGGCGATGGCCAACACGGCTTCGAGTTCGACGATCGCTTCCGGCACGCGCCCGAGGCCGCGCAGCGCGTTCGCCAGCGCCAGCCGAACGTTGACGTTGTCGGCCTCGAGCCGGATCGCTTCCCGGAAGTGCGGCAGGGCCGCTTCCGCGTCGCCGCGCTGCACGAGGAGTTGCCCCAGCCGATATTGTGCGTCGCCGACGTATTGATGGTCCCACGCGAGCAGTTGCAGCAACTGCCGTTCGGCTTCTTCCACGTCGCCGCGCGCTGCTGAGATCTCGGCCACCGCCAGACGCGTGTTGACGTTTCTGGGATCGATAGTCAGCGCCTGGCGGTAGTTCGCCAGCGCCTCATCCAGTCGGCCCAGTCGTTCGCAGGTGCCGCCGCGATCGTGGTACCAGCGGGCCAGGTCCGGGCGGGTGCCGGCGTACGGGACCGAGAGCGCCATCCAGGCGATCGCGCACGTCGCCACCCAAACGCCCACCCGCAGCCCGCGCCGCTGGCGCAGCCAGTCCCAGACCTCCGCCAGACCGACGGACGCGAACGCCATCAGAAAGGGGATGATGGCAACGCGGTATCGCCCGGCGGCAAAGAACGGCAGCACCGTCAGAAACTGCACCGCGATCACACACGCGAACCAGGACAACACGGCGCCGCCGCCGGACGGCTCACTGTTTGCCCGCCCGCCGGTCTGCACGGAGTTCGCATTCCCGCGCCCCGTCTCGCCGAGCGCGTTTTCGCTTCCACAGCGAGCCGCGGGCTTCAGTCCTCCCGGAGGTTCCGCGGCGAGCGTCGTGCCGGATCGCGCACGGCAAGCGACCCTGCCAACCGCACCGGCCAGCGCCAGCGCCAGCACCGAGGTAAACCCGCCCGGCAGGCGGGACAGCACGGGCGAAAAGGCCCGCTCGTAGTGCAGTTCCTTGTTGTTGGCGATCTCGTGCGGCCCCCAGTACATGGCCGCTTTTTTGAGAGTAAGCTCCAGGAACCTCCCCGGATGGGCGCGGATGAACGACCATGCCTGGCCGGCGAAGTAGTCCGACGCTTCGGAATAGGTCATGGGCCGGCCCAGCGCCCGCTCGAGCTTCTCCACGGCCGGACGATAGTCGTAGGGCGTGTGGAAGCGCCCCACCAGCGGGATCTCGCCGGAAGCATAACCGGTGGCCTCCTCGTGGTTGCCGATGTAGAGGTTCACGCCGCCGTTGGCGCTGATGACGACGAAATCGTCTGCGACCAGGATGTTGCGCCAGGTGGCCAGCGAAACGCAGGCCGCTCCGCAGCCGGCCAGGGCCGCGCCGTGGAGTGCCGTCTTGCTGAGACCCACCCACCCTCTTGGGCCGGTCGCGGGCGGGGAGTCGTCGCGATCGGCGGTCCCGTGGGCGGCGCGGCGTGCCGGATCCATTGACTTGCGTGATCGACCTGCGCGGCGGCGCGTCAGCGCCATCCAGAGCGGCGCGGCGGCCAGCAGGACAGCGACGTTCGGACGGAAGAGCGCCGCCAGCCCCAGCAGGACGCCGGCCCAGGCCGCGTGTTTGACCGCGCCCTCCTCATGCCAGCGACCGAGAAGAAACGACGCCGCCAGCAGAAGAAAGATCGACACCGCCGGATCGTGGAACTCGCCCTCGAAGTACACGAATGCCCAGTAGACCGACATCATCGCAGACCACATCAGCGCCGCGGCCGTAGAAAACCACCGCCGCCCGATGACGAAGGCCAGCCACGCATTGACCAGGCCCAGGGTGAACTGCACCAGCCGCGGTCCCGTCGGACCATCGCCCAATACGTAGTAGATCAGGGCCAGGAAGTAGGGATACCCCGGCGGGCGGATGTAGGGCGTTGTGGGTATGTGCGGGTCCAGAACGCCGGGCCGGGTCGTCCAGTCGCCGGTGGCCAGGCCGCGTGCCCAGTAGTCGTGAAAGTCCGCGTCCACGCCCGGGGCGGCGTAGTCCGGGTTGTCGCGGATGTCGACCAGGTAGGCGACGCGGACGACTGCGCCGACGGCCAAGATGATCCAGAGGATTCGGCAAGGTCGGCGGCTGAGCCCGGTTGCCGGGTCTGGAGCACCTTCCCGCATGGCTGACCGCCTTCCGCAAGGCTACGCGCTTTCGCCGGCCGCCTTGATGAGCCGGGCGTCGGCCCAATCGGCGTGGTCGGCCAGGTCGAATCCCTCCCCGTAGTCGACGATCAACGTGAGCACCTTGACGCCGGCCAGGGACACGCGGATGAGCGACGCCTTGTCACGGCCGGTCACGGCCTGGCTCTCGAACAGCGTCTTCCCGTCTCCGACCACGCGGTACACGGCGTGGCCGCGCGGTCGAACGGCGTCGTCGATGCCGATCCAGGCGGCGAACGTCTCGTAAGCCCCCTCGAGGTCGAAGGTGATCCGGCAGTGCGAGTGCATCCCGATGCCGCGCTCGAACTGCCGGCCATCCAGCATCAGCGGCCCGCCGCCGGCGGATACGTCGCGGCGGACCGGCCCGGGGCGGTGCAGCACGCCTTCGCACTGCTCATCGCGCCACGCCAGCCCACTGAGCGGCACGACGCGGTCGCTGCGGAAGTTGATGCGGCGGACACGGTCCAATGGCAGCGTCAGCGGCGTCCGAAAGGCCGTGATGAACTCGAGCTGTGACGCCGTAGCGCTGACCAGTTCCCCGGGCCAGATGGACCCGTCGGTCAGGCTCGCGCGGGAGGACGGATCGCCCGTCGTTGCGACTCCGGCGGCCAGAACGATGGCGTAGACGTGGGCGATCTGGAACGTCCGAGCGCGCCCGCCGAACCGGAATGACCCCTCTTCGGCGTTGAGCGATTCGAGCGCTCCGCGCACCGACTTCGCTTCGCCGGCGTCGCGGGTGATCAGCACGTCTTCCGCCGGACGGCGGTCGGCCAGCGCCTGCTGGAACAACGCTTCTGATGAGTCCAGCCCGGCGGGCTCGGCGAAGCGCACGGCCGCCAGGTCATCGAAAGACACGACGGCACGGTCCGGCCCGCCGTCGAATGAGACGGCGACGGCTTCGTCGCCCCCCCCGACGATCGCGCCCCGCGCTTCGCCGCCGCCGCACAGGAAGAACGTCGTCTCGCTACGCTCGACGCGCGCCGCGGATGCAGGCGCCGCCGTCGGTGCGAACTCGATGCCGGCGACGTCGATCAGTGGGATCACGGTCTGCTGACCATCGGCGATCAGGCGGACCCGGCCGTCGCCGATTCCGGCCAGCCGGCCCGCCTGGCTCGAGCCGTCCAGCCGGGTGATGGTCGCAGCCCTGGTTGCACCGTCTTCGTCAGCGCGGGCGGAGTGCGCCGCCCGAGGAGCAAGGCACACCGCGCACAGAATCACGGGCGAAGTCAAGGTGAATTGCAATCGTCGGTCGCCTCGCAGCATGTCATTCGTCGTCCACCACCCTGGCCCCGGCATTCACGTTGAACTGCTACGGCTCCTTGGCCAGTTGCTCGTAATACTGCTCGACCAACCGGCGGTAGCGGCGTGGGAAGGTGTCCTGCAGCGCCTGGAGGATCTGCTCGCGCTCCGCCGGGGGCATCGCGCCCCACATCTCGCCCGGGTTCGCCCGGCGGGCTTCGCGCAGCGCCCCCGGCCGCGACGCCCCCTGCGGCAGTTGCGAGTCGGGCATCGGGGTGCTGGGCGCCTGGCTGCCGCTGCCGCCCCCCCCCGATGGGTTCTGGCTCTGCTGGCTGTTGCGTTCCCGCTGCTCGGCTTCCTCGATGAGCTTGTCCAGCAGCGCGATCGCCTTCGCCTGCCGCTCCTGCACCGTCTGGCCGGCGTCCTTGTTCTCGAGCCGCCCGGCCGCGTAGTTCATCAGGTCCGTGACCTCGCCGATCCGGCCGGCCTGCCGGTTGCGCAGCTCGGCCAGCATCTGGTTGGCGGACACGATCAGCCGCTGCGGCGCCTGCGGATGGCGGTCCAGAAACGCCAGCAGCTCGACTTCCGCCTGGGCGAACTGGAGATCCTGCACCAGGCAGTACACGCGCAGGAAATCGACTTCCGCCTTGGCATACGTGTATCGGGCTACCCGCTTGCCCGCATCCGCCAGCAGTGCGTCGATCGTCTTCCGCGCGGCCACGACGTCGTTTACGTCCACCTCGGCCTTCGCTTTGTACAGCGCGGCGTAGGCAGCGACGTAGGGGTTGGGATCCGCGAGCAATCCCGACATCTGCGCCACGCACTCGGCCATCCGGCCCGCGTCGTAGGCGTCCAGCCCGGCCCGAAACGCCGGCGAGATCAGCGTCAACACTTCGGTCAGGAAGGACGCCTCATCGCAGTCGTTGCACTCCGACCACGCCTGTGCCACGAACGCACGCTGCCCGGCAGACACCGATTCGTCCGTATTCACGAACTCGAAGAACTCGCGCAGCGGACTTTGCCCGAACGCCGCCGCCCCCGTCATCAGGGAGCACAGAACCAGATACCGTGCCTGTCCGCGTCGCATCACAGTCTCCCAGGGCGTCCTTGTGGCGTCCGGTTCGATGCCCGGGCATCCAGCCCGCACTCACTTGCTGGAACTCAGTCCGGCAGGGCATGATAGGGATCGTCGGCGGGTATCGCCACGTCAGCCACTACGGGCGTGACCGTGCCGCGCGAAACAGCCGTCCGATAATCACGCTCTTGTGGGAGACGAAGCGGGTGTGTTCGCATGGTATCGACCTTGCAAGGCGACTTGAGGATCGCGCGAGCCGACACACCGCCAGCGGCGCCAGACGATCCTGGCCGACCTGGCGGCCGTCATCGAGTATTCTCGGCACCGATCGGAGAAGAGCATGACGCTGCACGAACCGGTTCCCACCCTCATCATCGGCGCCGCCGGCCGGGACTTTCACGATTTCAACGTCATCTACCGCGACGATCCGCGCTCGCGCGTGATCGCGTTCACCGCGGCCCAGATCCCCGACATCGACGGCCGCACCTACCCGGCCGAACTCGCCGGGCGGCAGTATCCCGACGGGATCCCCATCTATCCGGAAACCGAACTCGAGACGCTGATCCGGCGGCACGACGTCCGCGTCTGCGCCATGGCCTACTCCGACCTGCCGCACGAAGAGGTCATGCACAAAGCGGCGCTGGTCAACGCCGCCGGCGCGGACTTTATTCTGCACGGTGCAGCGTCCACCATGCTCCAGTCGAGCAAACCGGTCATCGCCGTCTGCGCTGTGCGCACCGGCTGCGGCAAGAGCCAGACCTCCCGCCGTGTCACGCAGATCCTCAGGGCGATGGGATACCGGGTGGCGTCGATCCGCCACCCCATGCCCTATGGCGATCTGAAAAAGCAGGTCTGTCAGCGCTTCGCCACGCTCGACGACCTCGACGTACACGAGTGTACAATCGAAGAGCGCGAGGAGTATGAACCCCACGTGGTCATGGGCAACGTCATCTTCGCGGGCATCGACTACCAGCGCATCCTGCACGAGGCTCAGAAGGAGGCGGACGTCATCCTGTGGGACGGCGGCAACAACGACATGCCCTTCGTCCGGCCGGACCTCAACATTGTGGTGGCCGACCCGCACCGGCCGGGCCACGAGCTGCGCTACTACCCCGGCGAGACGAACGTGCGCATGGCCGACGTAGTGCTCATCAACAAGATCGGCACCGCCCGGCTCCAGGACGTCGAGGCCGTCGAGGGCAACGTCCGCCGGCTCAACCCGGCCGCCCGCGTCATCCGGGCGCACTCGCCGGTGACGGTGTCCGACCCGGCCGCGATTTCGGGCAAGCGGGTGCTGGTGGTGGAGGACGGCCCCACGCTGACTCACGGCGAGATGAAGATCGGGGCCGGACACGTGGCCGCGACCCAGCACGGCGCCGCCCGCATCGTCGATCCGCGCCCGTATGCCGTCGGCTCGATCCGCCGGACGTTCGACAAGTACGGCCACCTCAGCGACGTCCTGCCCGCCATGGGTTACGGACGCGGGCAGATCGCCGAACTGGAGGCCACCATCAACGCGGTGGACTGCGACCTGGTGTTGATCGGCACGCCGATCGACCTGGGACGGCTGCTGAAGATCAACAAGCCGTCGCTGCGCGTGCGCTATGAACTCGACGAAGCCGCCACGCCGGCGCTGCGGGCCGAGATCGAGCGCGTGCTTCGGCAGGGATGATCTTCACCAGCCCGCGACGTCGTCGCGTAGGGACAGCGGCGGGCCGATCACCTCGCGCAGCAGGATGGCGCGGCGGAGTTCATCGGGTGACAGTTCCCGGATGTCCGACAGCAGTTCGCTGCCCACGGCCAGGCGCGGCGCTGCGGCCTCCTTGATGCTCGTGATCAGGTGGTGCTCCTCCAGCGAAGGGGGCGCGGGCGCCGGCGTGTCGAGGCGCCGCTTTGACGCCTGCGTTTTCGCGCTGCGCCGCTTCGGCCGTGGAGATTGCTCCTGTCGCGTTGCAGATTCGGCTGACGTGCGGCGGGTTTCAACGACCGGCCGAGGCGGAACGGGGACTTCCACCGGCGCCGTTGATGGCACGTGTTCGTGCAACGGCGATGGCGGGCGGGGAGGAGGAGCGATGGGAGGTGAATCTGAGCGCATCGTCGCAGGCGAACGGGCCGGACGCGGGGGGGCGACGCGGCGCTCACGACGCGCCGGCGGAGCCGACGCCGAGCCCGTGGGCTGCGGCGCAGCCCTCGCGACCGGCCGTGGGGAGACGGACCGCGGGCGGGCCGGCGGCGCCGAATCGGCCGTCGGATCCAGTATGATGTAGCCTTCCTCGTCCACCCTGCCGGTTTTCTCGGCGCTGCGGCTGCGAAGCCACTCCACGATCTTGTTGAGCATCGCCAGCACGACGAAGCCCACCACGACCAGCAGGCGGCCCCACGACCAGTCGTCGCCCTGGGCCAGAATCAGCAGCAGGTTGTGATCGGCCATGATCTCAGGCTTCCGTACTGCCGGGAGTTCTTCCGGAATCACCGGTTGAAAACCGGTGCCACATTGGAATCACCGGTTGGAAACCGGTGCCACACTCACCGGTTGGAAACCGGTGCCACAGGATCACGGGTTCTTCTTCTGATCTCCCGACGTTTCGCCGCTGATCGACGCCCGCATCGACGTATCCGCCTGGATGTTCTTCATGCGGTAGTAATCCATGATGCCCAGGTTTCCGCTTCGGAACGCCTCCGCCATCGCCCGCGGCACTTCGGCCTCCGCCAGCACCACCAGCGCCCGGTTCTCCTCGATCTTGGCCTTGTTCTCGGCGGCGAGGGCCATGGCCATGGCGCGGCGCTTTTCAGCTTCGGCCTGGAAGCGGCGCTTGTCCGCCTCTGCCTGGTCCGCCTGCAGCTTGGCGCCGATGTTCTCACCCACGTCCACGTCGGCGATGTCGATGGACAGAATCTCGAACGCCGTTCCCGAGTCCAGCCCGCGGGCCAGCACCGCCTTGCTGATGCGGTCGGGGTTCTCGATCACTTCCTTGTAGGAGTTTGCCGACCCGATGGCGCTGACAATGCCCTCGCCGACGCGGGCGATGATGGTTTCCTCCGTAGCGCCGCCGATCAACTGGCGGATATTGGTGCGCACCGTGACCCGCGCCTTGGCCTTGAGCTGAATGCCGTCCTTCGACACCGCGTCGATCGTCGACTTGCCGTGCCGGGTGTTCGGGACGTCGATGACCTTCGGGTTCACGCTGGTGTTGATGGCGTCGATGATGTCGCGCCCGGCCAGGTCGATGGCGCACGCCTTCTTCCAGTCCAGATCGAGCGCCGCCCGGTTGGCGGCGATCATCGCACGGGCCACGTTGGGCACGCGACCGCCCGCCAGGTAGTGGCTCTCCAGGTCGTTGGTCGAAATGTCGCGGATGCCGGCCTTGACGAGTTGAATCTTGGACAGCACCAGCGTGCGAGGGTCGACCTTGCGCAGGTTCATCATGACCAGTTCGAACAGGCCGATCCCGGCTCGGGTCGTGACCGACTGGATCCAGAGGCTCAGGTATCGCCACGCCAGGGCCAGGAACACCAGCACGGCGATGAGGGCGACGCCGACGCCCAGCCACACCAGCGCCGAACCCACCTGCATCAGGACGGGATGATCGATCATGTCGCGTTTCCTTTCTCGTTTCGTTCGACGGCGCGGCCGTCGCCGCTTCCGTCATGCCGAGCGCTCGCCAGCCGTCAGCCCTGCGCCGGACGAACGACCAACTCGTTCATGCGCACGCAGTCCGCCACGACGGCATGGCCGGACTCGATGCTGCCGGTCTCTGCGACGCACTGTACGCGACGACCGTCGAATTCGCACGTGCCCACCGGACGTAGGGGTGTCAACGTGCGCCCGGTGCGACCCACCAGCGCCGCCAGCTCTGGGTGGGCGGCGGCGGCTTCGCCGCTGGGAGCGTCCGGATTGGGCGGAATGAGCTTGCGGCCGAACGGCAAGCGGTCGAGGTTGCGGACGATGAAGATGGCGCCGCCGGGCACGCCGATCAGGCTCCCGACCAGGGCCGCGTAGCCCCACGCCTGCGAATAAGAGAACATCCGCATCACGAACATCGCCAGGAAGCACATGCCGACGACGAAGAGGATCCCGCCGGACGGCACGAAGATCTCCGCGAAAAAGACCGCCAGGGCCGCGATCAGAAACAGGATGGTGATCGTGACATGATCCATGCGTTCACACCGACTTGCCCGCGCGCCCGGGCCTATCGCCGCGGGCCATATCACTGGGCGCGATTCAGTCACGTCGAAGACGGCGCATCCGCGCGGGCTAAAGCCACGCGGCTCGCTTCCGGCGCATCATCGCGCATGGTCATTCAGACCTTCCTCGCCGGGCGCACCACGACCACGTTTCCGTGCCGCTCGATGACTTCCACCGCCTCGCCGCTCTCGACGAAATCCGCCTGGCTGACCACGTCGGCCAGCACGTCGCCGAAGCGGGCCTTGCCGGCCGGACGCAGCGGCGTTTCGCACCGGCCCAGATCGCCCACCCGCACGGCGCCGTGGTAACCGTCTTCCGGCGCGACCTCCTCCGGGGTGGGGTTGAGCGGGATCGCCCGCCGCAGGGCCTCCATCTCGGGCAGGTATCTTCCCATGACGAACATGCCGACGATGGAGAGCAGGGCCGCGAAGGTGATGGTGAGCAGGCCGTTGCGCACGAACTCCCATACGCCGGATGCGGACGGCGTGACCAGCGGGAACGTCCGGCCGGGCACGTCCGGAACGAACGTCGCCAGCAGGCCGACGATCACGAACACGATCCCGGTGATGCCCGCCACCCCGAACCCGGGAATAACGAACGCCTCCAACGCCAACAGGATGAACCCGACGACGATCAGGGCGACCTCCCAGAAATTGGCGAAACCCGTCAGATACGGCGCGCCTGCGAAGATCACCAGGCAGATCAGCGCCACCAGCCCCGCCAGCCCCACCCCGGGGGTGTGAAACTCGACGTAGGCCGCCAGCAGCATCAGCACCAGCAGTATCCCGCGCACCCACGCCGACGTCAGCCACATGGTCAGCTCTTCCGACCAGTTCAACTCGGCCCGTGCCAGATTCGACAGGCCGTAACGGGCGCCAAGGTCTTCCTCGCCCGCTGCCACGCCCTTGTTGAACCCGAAGGCATAGGCTTCCCCGGCCGACATCTGCAACAGGGCGTAGTCCCCCACCACCGGCTGCCTCAGCTTGACCGTCTCATTCGTGACCACGTCGCGATAGGACTCGACCAGCTTCCATTCGACTTCCCCGGCCGAAAGCCGCCGCAGCGCCGAACTGAAGCTCGACCCGTCAGCGCCGCCACCCAGCCGTTCCCGTTTCTCCTCACGGGAGATGAACTCGCGCTGCCCCGTCTGGAGGTGCTCCACCCACCACACCTCGCGCTCCGGGAGCACGAATGCCTCGCACAGCAGCGGGTCGTAGCCGTTCGTGTTGGCCGAGTCGCGGAAGTCCGCCAGGATGGGCGTGTTGACCTTGGGGGCCAGGGCCTCCGGCACCGCCGACGCACCGTCGGGGCCGCTGAGAATCACCTGTGAATCGCCCATCGTGGAAGCGGGCGCCATCACGATTTCGTCGCAGGCGACCGCAATCAACGCGCCGGCGCTGTAGGCCTGCGTGTTGATCCATGCCACGGTATGAATGTCGCGCGTGTTCTTGATGAGGTGAGAGATGTCCAGCGCGCTGCCGCCGTATCCGCCCGGCGTGTGGATGTCGAAGATGATGACGCGGGCGCCCGCCTCACGGGCCGCGTTGATCCGCCGTTCGATGCTCTCTGTGGTGACGTCGTTGATGTCCGTTCGGATCGGGATGACGACCCCGAGTCCGCCGACCGCCGCCTCCGACTCAGGTCGTTCCTCTGGTTCTCCTTGTTCGTCGGTTTCCGGCAGGGGGGCGATCTGGGTTGCGGACGCCGGTGGCGGTTTGGTCGCGAGGGCATCCGGCTCCTGTGGACGCCCCAGAGCCGGCCACGCCAGGATCAGCGCAGCCAGCGCCGGAAGCGCGCCCGTCGCCGGCCGGAAGCCGGCGAAGCCGGCGGCGCGCGCGGGCAGCGCGGTCCGGCGCACCTGCCAGGGGGACCGGCCCGGCTGAACCGGGCGGCGCCCGGCCGCATCGCTCGGGCAAAACAACCCTTGAGGGACCATCGTGGATAGTGAAGCCGGTTTGGCGTTCATCTGAACTGCCCCTCGCATGGGTGAACGACCCGTCGCACGGGTGAACGACCCGTCGCACAGGAAGAGCCGCGGACAATCGGCTCGTGCGGGCCGGGGTCGTCCGAATAAATCGTATGAATCCCCTCCGGCCGCGGCAAGTTCAATTCACGCCCGCAGATTGGAATCGACGCACCGGCGGTCGCGGATAAACGCGGATGAACGCGGATCGGAACCCCCGCAGATCCCTGGCGCTGGCGTCCTTCCTGCCCATCTCGTCCATCCAGTCCGTCCAGTCCATTCCGTCCATGAACCGCCTGGCGTCCGTGGCACCCGCAGTGGTTTCAGGTTATACACCGCCTCCGCGGTGGTCTCCGCCGCCGCCGCGTCCGCCGCCGACGCCTCCGCCGCCGGCTTCGAGGCCGGCGCGAGCCCCGCCTGGGTTCGCCTGGCCGCCGAAGCGCCGTTTGACTTCCGCGGTCTCCGGCAGCCCGCGGAGCGGCCGCTGGGAACACCATGACGCCCGAGAACATCTCTTCGTTCGCATTTCTGGTCGCCGGCGGGATGCTGGCAGCCCTGGCCGCCACCCGCCTCGACGAAGTGTCCTGGCGGTATGTGCGCCTGGTCGCGGCTCTGGTGATCGCCGTGGCCTGCTCGATGCTCGCCTGGGCGGCTTGGCGGGCGGGCTCGGACCTTCGCGTCTGGTTGCAGACGCGACAGGTGCTCGGAGGGCTGACCGGCCTGGCCGCCATCGCGCTGCTCTTCGGGGCTCCGCTTGTGCTCCGCGCGGCCCGCGCCTGGCGCGTTCACTGCGCCGTCGGCGGGTTGAGCGGCGTCGCGGCTGCGGTAGCCTGGTTCATCCACGGACAGCCCGCCATCCTCGAATCCCCGCTCCGCGTGGCCACCCTCCTGCTCAGCCAACTCAGCGCGGCCGCACTCCTGGGTACCGTGACGGCCACCTGGCTGCTCGGACATGCGTATCTGACCGCCACGGCGATGACGGTCGCTCCCCTGCGCAAGCTCAGCCGACTCTTCATGGCCGCGGCCATACTCCGGGCGGCGGTGGCAGCGCTCGGGCTGGGCGGGTACTACGTCTCCGCAGCGCCACCGGTGCAGAACCTGTTGATGACGGACTGGGTGGCGCTGGTTCTGCGGGTCGTCGTCGGCCTGTTGGCGGTGGGGGTTTTCGCGTGGATGGTGCTCGGGTGCGTACGGTGGCGGAACACCCAGTCCGCGACCGGGATCCTGTATTTCGCCTCCGTTTTCGTCTATACAGGGGAGTTGGCGGGGTATTACATCACCGGTACGACCGGCTGGCCGGTCTGACCGCGCTGCCGGTTGAACTGAGACGCCTGGCCGTGCCTGTGGCGGGTACGGAATCCGAACGAGTCTGTGCGGCCCTCCCTGCCGGGGAAGCGTGCGGAATCCCGCCATTCAGCGTCATGGCCGTCCGACGGTAGCCGTGGCGTCACAAGGGTTTATGGCCATGCAAGTCCGATTCAACTGCCCGACCGATGGTTGCGTCGCGCTCATCGAGATGGAGCCGCTGGAGGCATGTGCGCAGGATCCACAGACCGGACCGGGGCCGGGCGACGGCATCGAGTGCCCACGTTGCCACGTCCGGCACCCGCTTCACTTGAGCCAGGCGATCCTGCGGGAGCACCGGGTCGACGCCTGCCCGTTGTGCAGGTGCCGCGAGTTCTTTGTGCGCAAGGACTTCCCGCAGAGGATCGGTCTGGTCGTGGTGGCCGCGGCCGCGATCGTCAGCGTCGCCACCTTCAAGTCGAACATCTGGCTGTCCTGGGGCGTGCTGGCGGCGGCCGTGGTCGTCGATCTGGCCCTGTACGTGCTGGTCGGCACGGTGACCGTCTGCTACGCCTGCCGGGCCGAGTACCGGCACGTGGCGGCCAATCCCGAGCACGAGGGGTTCGATCTGGCCCGGTCGGAGAAGTACTGACGGGACCCCGATCCCCGCCCCACCCGGGCCTCTTTTTTCGCGATTGACAACGGTCTGACCCTCCCTATACTCACCCGGCTCAGCGGTCGGCCCGCGGTCGGGTCGGCCGTTGTAGTTTGCTTTACTTTTGACTACGGCGCGGTAAAAGGCGGCGGAAGATGTCGCGTCCGCGCCGTCCCGCCCGCCGCGGGCGGGTGCGGGGACGGGTCCGCTGCTGTAGCTCAGTGGTAGAGCGCGTCCTTGGTAAGGACGAGGTCATGGGTTCAACCCCCATCAGCAGCTTTGCACGGCGCCGCCGCGGGGCGGGCCGTGGCAGGTCAGTAGTACGGTCCATAAGCGCGTCGTCACGCACGTGGCGCGAGTCGGTGGTGGCGCCGGTGGGCGGCTCCGTCCTCGCCTTACGTTGGCCGAGTCGAGTGGATGGGAACCTGCTGCGATTCGTCATGGACCCCGGATCGAGCTTGGAGGAATAATCTCACATGGCGAAGGATACATTTGCACGCACCAAGCCCCACGTGAACGTGGGGACGATCGGCCACGTCGACCACGGCAAGACGACGCTGACGGCGGCGATCACCGCCACCCAGGCATCCAAGGGCCTGGCGACGTTCCGCAGCTATGACGACGTCGCCAAGGCGTCCGAGTCGCAGGGCCGCCGCGATCCGACCAAGATCCTGACCATCGCGACGTCGCACGTGGAGTACGAGTCGGAGAAGCGGCACTACGCCCACGTGGACTGCCCGGGCCACGCCGACTACGTCAAGAACATGATCACCGGCGCCGCCCAGATGGACGGGGCCATTCTGGTGGTCTCCGCCGCCGACGGCCCCATGCCGCAGACCCGCGAGCACATCCTCCTGGCCCGCCAGGTGAACGTGCCCAACATCGTGGTCTTCCTGAACAAGGTCGACCTGGTGGATGACCCGGAACTGCTCGACCTGGTCGAGCTGGAGGTCCGCGAGCTGCTCAGCAAGTACGACTTCCCCGGCGACGACACGCCGGTCATCCGCGGCTCCGCCCTGCCGGCGCTGCAGAACCCCAAGGACGAGGCCGTCACCGCGTGCATCAAGGAGCTGATGACCGCGCTGGATGAGAACATCGCTGAGCCGGAGCGCGACCGGGACAAGCCGTTCCTGATGTCGATCGAAGACGTCTTCAGCATCAAGGGGCGCGGCACGGTGGTGACCGGGCGCATCGAGCGCGGCACGGTCCGCATGGGCGACGAAGTCGAGATCGTGGGCCTGCGCGACAGCCAGAAGACCGTCTGCACCGGCGTGGAGATGTTCAACAAGACGCTGGAAGAGGGCGTCGCCGGCGACAACGCCGGGTGCCTGCTGCGCGGGACGAAGAAGGACGAGGTGGAGCGCGGCCAGGTGCTGGCCAAGCCGGGCAGCATCACGCCGCACACCAAGTTCGAGGCAGAGGTCTACGTCCTGACGCAGGAGGAAGGCGGCCGCCATACGCCGTTCTTCTCCGGCTATCGCCCGCAGTTCTACTTCCGCACTACCGACGTGACGGGCGCCTTGACCCTGATGGGCGGGGCGGAGATGTGCATGCCCGGCGACAACATCACGATGACGGTGGAGCTGGGCAAGCCCATCGCGATGGAGCAGGGGGTGCGTTTCGCCGTCCGCGAGGGCGGCCGTACCGTCGGCTCGGGCGTGGTGACGAAGATCCTGGTGTAGCGCCGTCCGCGGACGGCCCAGTGTAGAGGTTCGCCGGCATGGCCAAGGCGGTAAAGCGCGAATACGTGTGGCTGCAGTGTACGGAGACCGGTGATCTGAACTACCGGACGTCGGTCAATGTGCAGGGTGGCGTGCCCAAGCTCCAGCTCAAGAAATACTGCAAGCGGCTGCGCAAGCACACGCTGCACAAGATCAAGCGCAAGTAGGCGGCAGGTCCGCGCGTCCGATGGAATCCGGCCGTAGGAGTGTAGCTCAATTGGCAGAGCACCGGTTTCCAAAACCGGCGGTTGGGGGTTCAAGTCCCTCCACTCCTGGTTTCGCGGGTCCGGTTCGGCGGCCTTCGGGGAGCGTGGCAGGTCCGGCGGAAAGCCCGCCCGACGGGTATCGAGCATGAATGGAGCTTCGACCGACAACGTCGATCCGCGAGCCGGTGGCGATAAAGGTGAATTGATATGGACTGGACTATCTGGCTTGAATGGGCCATCAAATCCCTGGTACTGGTTTTCACGCTGCTGATCGGCTTTGGTTACCTGACATATTACGAACGCCGTTTCCTAGCGCTCCTGCAATCTCGCCTGGGGCCAAACCGCGCCGGGCCGCAGGGTTTGATGCAGTGGATGGCAGATGCGGTCAAGCTGATCTTCAAGGAAGAGCTGACCCCGGCCAGCGCCTATAAGTTGGTGTTCTTCCTGGCTCCCATCTTGACGATGGTGCCGTCCATTGTGATTGCAGCGGTTATCCCCTGGGGGCCGCCGGTGGAGTTGTTTGGTCGTACTGTGACACAATCTGTTGCCAATATTAATGTAGGTGTGCTTTTCTTAATGTCCATCGCTTCGATTGCAGTGTACGGCATCGTGTTGGCGGGCTGGTCGTCGAACAACAAATACGCCATGATGGGCGGCCTGCGCTCTTCGGCTCAGATGATCTCTTACGAATTGACGCTCGGGCTGGCATTTGTGGTGGCGATCTTACTGGGTAACTCGATGAGCTTGGTAGAGATCGTTGAAGCGCAGCGCGGTCCGTTTGGTTGGTTCGTGTTCGTTCAGCCTGTTGGCGCGTTCATTCTCTGGATCGCTACGATCGCAGAAATTAACCGTCACCCGTTCGATATGCCCGAGGCCGAGCAGGAAATTGTGGCGGGTTACCACACCGAATATTCCGGGATGAAGTTCGCGCTCTTCTTCATGGCCGAATACCAGAAGATGATCGTGGTCAGCGCGATCCTGGCTACACTATTCTTCGGCGGCTATCTTGGCCCGGGTGTGGACCGTTGGCCGTGGCTTGGCCCGATTTACATGTTCCTCAAAATTGCTTTTTTCTTAGGGGTCATGATCTGGGTGCGCGCTTCCTGGCCGCGCATTCGCTATCACCGCCTGATGGATTTTGGATGGAAGGTGCTTCTGCCGTTGACGCTGGCTGTGGTCTTCATCACTGCAGTTGGGATTTTGCTGGCGCAGGATGTCAATCCCTGGTTGAAATGGCTGACCCCCATCCTTTCGCTGATAGCGGGCTGGATCGCTACTTTAATGGTAGACCGCACGATACGGAGGAAGAACTATGCTTAAAGAACTGGGACGCGGTTTATTCACCACGTTCAAAATGCTTATCGAAGGGCCGGTCACAACTCAGTATCCGGAAGAGAAGCGGGAGGTACGACCGCGCTTCCGGGGTCGTCACGTATTGAAACGCTACGACAATGGACTGGAGAAGTGCATCGGATGCTCGCTGTGCGCGGCGGCCTGCCCGGCGGATGCCATCTTTGTAGAGTCATCGGAAAACACGGATGAGGAACGCTTCTCTCCCGGCGAGCGGTATGCTTCCACCTACGAGATCAATATGCTGCGCTGCATCTACTGCGGCTTCTGTGAGGACGCCTGCCCGACCGAGGCTATCGTGTTGGGCGATAACTACGAGCTTTCATTCACCGACCGCCACGATGCCATCTATACCAAGGATTTGCTTTTGGAAGGAGTCCCCTCGCCTGAGATGACCACACCGCGGAAAGTGGAACCGGGTGTGTACACAAGGTCGGTTCCGGAG
>QZJI01000027.1 GCA_003599735.1 Dehalococcoidia bacterium
GGCGCTTGAGCCTCGACCGCGCATGCCTGCGGCCGGGGGAAGCCGGGTGGAACCACGAGCGCGCCTCTCGTCCCGCGGGACGGAGGCGTGTTGTTGTACCCGGGGACCCCGGACAGTCGAGGAGTTTCAGGCATGACGAGCCACCGCTCTGACCACGATGTGCCATTCGCCCAGTTGCCACCGGAGGAGCGGCTGTTCCGGATGCGTCACTCCGCCGCCCATGTGTTGGCAGAGGCGATCCTGGAGATGTTCCCGGAGGCGAAGTACGCCATTGGGCCTCCAGTGGAGAACGGCTTCTACTACGACTTCGATCTGCCTCGTCCTCTGACGCCGGAGGATCTGCCCCGACTGGAAGCGCGGATGAAAGAATCCGTCGCGCAGAACCACCCCATCCGAGGCGAGCAGATTCCGAAGGAACGCGCCCGTGAAATTTTCCGCGACCAGCCCTACAAGCTTGAATTGATCGACGGTATTCAGGAAGACACTGTTGGGCACTTCCGGCACGGGGAGTTCCAGGACTTGTGCCGCGGCGGCCACACGGAGTCCACGGGCCAGATCGGCGCGTTCACGCTCACTCATGTCGCCGGCGCGTACTGGCGAGGCGACGAGAAGAACGCGATGCTTCAGCGCGTCTACGGCGCGCTCTTCCCCACGCAACAGGAACTCGATGATTACCTGAAGATGCGTGAGGAGGCGGAAAAGCGGGACCACCGCCGGCTGGGCCGCGAACTCGACCTCTTCCACATCGACCCGATCGCCCCGGGGTCGCCGTTCTGGCACCCGAAGGGCACGATCCTCTACAACGCCCTGGTCGACTACATGCGCGAGCTGTACGAGGAGTACGGCTATCGCGAGGTGATCACGCCGCAGATTTTCGGCGTCGACCTCTGGAAGACGTCCGGCCACTACCAGAACTTCTCCGACGACATGTTTCTCTTCGAGAGCGGCGACGAGGAACTCGGCGTGAAGCCGATGAACTGCCCGGGCCACTGTCACTATTTCGCTAGCGGCCACCATTCATACCGCGAACTCCCGCTCCGGTTGGCGGAATTTTCCCGCCTTCACCGCAACGAACGGTCTGGCGTGCTGCACGGGCTGACACGCGTGCGGGCGTTCTCACAAGACGACTCGCACATCTACTGCACGCCGGAGCAGTTCGACGAAGAGATCTTCTCGGTCTTCCGGATGTTGGAGCGTGTCTACTCCGACCTCGGCCTCGGCGACCCGGTGATCCGGCTGGCGACGCGGCCCGGGAAGGCGATCGGGAGCGACGAGGATTGGGAGCGCGGCATCCGGCTGTTGGGGGAAGCGGTCACGGGCGCTGGCAAACAGTTCCTGCTCGCACCGGGCGAGGGCGCCTTTTATGGCCCGAAACTCGAGTTCCACTTCAAAGACGCGATCGGCCGCTTCTGGCAGCTAGGCACCGTCCAGGTGGATCTGGGGATGCCGCAGTCGTTCGGCCTCACCTACATCGGCGAGGACGGGGCGGAGCACCGTCCGATGATGATCCACCGGGCGATCCTCGGTTCACTCGAACGGTTCATCGGGGTCTACATCGAGCACACGGGCGGGCATTTCCCGCTCTGGCTGGCACCGGTGCAGGCGGTGGTGATCCCGATCGCGGATCGCCACGTGGAGTACGCCCACCGCGTGCGGGCGCTCCTGCGGGACCGCGGGCTTCGTGTCGAGGTAGACGACGCCTCAGAGCGGATGAACAACAAGATCCGCAAAGCGCAGGGGCAGCGTGTCCCCTACATGCTGGTCGTGGGTGACCGCGAGGCAGAAGCCGATGCGGCGGCCGTGCGCGACCGAACGGGAGACGATCTGGGAGCGCTGCCGATCTTCCAGATCGCGGACCGGCTGGTGGACGAGCGGGACTCCCGGAGCATCCAGGCACACCGCCCGTAACCTGGCTCGCCCGGAATGTTCGCCATGCGCGCTGTGATGGTGGGAATCCGGGCAATGCGCGGTCGAGGACTCCGTTGTAGAGTCCGCGCGGCCCGGATGTTGACAGCAGCCTGTGGAGGAGACGACATGCGCAGAGCAGCGGGACAAGCGGTCATGCTGGCGGGGTTTGCGATGGCGCTCGCTGTGGTTGCGGCATGTGGCGGTGGCAGCGACGAGAAGTTCGACATCAAGAAGGGCGGCTCCGACGCCGACCTCGCCGTCAAGGGGTTTATCGACGGCTGGGCACAGGCCTCAGGCCCCACGCCTGACCAGTTCGCGGCGGGCCAAACACGACGCTTCCTGGGCGGCGAACTCGGCGCTCTGGTGGCGAACATCCGGACCGGCGGCACCAGCGGGCAGAAGCCGGTGGAACAGGTCTTCAACGACATCATGAAGACGCCGTTCCCGCCCGACCTCGGCTACGACATCGTCGAGAGCACCAAGCAGGGTGACACGAGCGCAGTCGTGAAGATCAAACTGAAGTACTCCGTGGAGTCCGTCAACAATATGATCAAAGCGGGCAAAATCCAGCCGGAAGACGCCACCAAGGTGTTCGACGCGGTGAAGGCAGGCCCCGTCCGCACCCTGACCCTGGCCAAGGGCGAGGGTGGTTGGCAGATCACTAAGGTCGAGGGCTAACCGTCCGCCGAGCCCCGAGGCGTGCTTGCCGTCGGTGGGACGCCGTGACAGGCTGACTCGCTGACCGGCACGCCAGCCGGGCCAGGGAAGGGTCGCGCGTGTTCCGTCGAGTGCTCATCGCCAACCGGGGCGAGATCGCGTTGCGAGTCCAGCGCACCTGCCGCGAGATGGGGATTGAAACCGTCGCGGTCTACTCCGACCCCGACCGGAACGCCCTCCACGTCCGAAACGCTGACCATGCCGTCCGCATCGGGCCCGGCCCGGCGCTGGAGTCGTACCTCGTCATCGACAAAATCATCGCCGCGGCGAAGGCCACCGGCGCGGACGCCATCCACCCTGGATACGGCTTTCTCTCTGAGAACCCCCGGTTCGCCGATGCCTGCGCCGTGGCGGGGATCACCTTCATCGGCCCCCCGGCGGACGCGATGCGCGCCCTGGGCGGCAAGATCTCCGGCCGCCGTCTCATGCAGGAGGCTGGCGTCCCCGTCGTCCCCGGCGCGGACAACATCAGCGTCGACGACTTCGCGACCGCGAAACGCGAGGCGGATCGGATCGGCTTTCCGCTGCTCGTGAAGGCGTCGGCGGGCGGTGGCGGGCGCGGCATCCGCCTCGTCCAGCGCGCCGAGGATCTCGAGAACGCGATGCGCGCCTCCGGCTCGGAGGCATCCACCTCGTTCGGCGATGCGACGATCTTCCTGGAGAAATACGTCTCCCCCGCCCGACACATCGAGGTGCAGATGATCGCGGACGCGCACGGCAACGTGCGTGCCTTCGGCGAGCGCGAGTGCTCCATCCAGCGGCGGAATCAGAAGCTCGTGGAAGAAGCGCCCTCGGTGGCGGTGACGCCCGAGATCCGGAAGCGGTTGTGCGACGCTGCCGTCGCCGCGGCGAAGTCCTGCGGTTACCGGAACGCCGGGACCGTCGAGTTCCTCATGGACCGCGAGGGGAATTTCTACTTCCTCGAGGTGAACGCCCGTCTTCAGGTGGAACACCCGGTCACAGAACTCGTCTATGGTGGCGTCGACCTGGTCGCGCTTCAGCTGAGGGTCGCCGCCGGCGAGCCGCTGCCCGACCTCGACGCACCGATCGAGCCGACGGGCTGGGCGATCGAGTGCCGGATCAACGGCGAAAACCCCTACGCGAACTTCGCGCCCTCGGTCGGACTCATCGACTATCTCCAGGTGCCGTCCGGCCCGGGCGTCCGCTTCGACTCGATGCTCTTCGAGGGGCTCGATGTCCCCGTCTACTACGACTCGTTGCTCGGCAAGTTGATCGTGTGGGCGGAGACGCGCCCGCAGGCGATCGAGCGGATGAAACGCGCCCTCAAGGACCTTATCGTCTCCGGCGTGGACAGCAACGTCCCGTTCCACCTTGCGCTCTTTGACGAGCCAGACTTCCGCTCCGGCGATTTCAGCACTTCCTGGCTGGAGGCGAACTTCAAAATGCCGGAGCCGCCCGCGGACGACCCGCGGTTGGAGACGGCCCTGATCGCCGGTGCGCTGGCCGCGAGCCTGATCGCCGGCTCCTCGGAGTCTGGCCTGACCGCGCAGGGTCCCACCCGCTGGGTGCAGGCGTCACGGGCGCAGGCCCGACGCGGGATTCGTGTCGAAGGGGGGGTGCGAGGATGGCGACGCGGCATCGCTTCTCGGTAGCGGGCGTCCTCCACACCGTCTCCGTCGACGATGCGGGCGACCGCCTCGTCGTCCGGATCGACGACCGCGACCCCATCGAGGTGGACGCGACCACGGAGGGTGTCCCGGGCCTTTTCTCGCTCGTGCGCGGCGGCCGGCCCAGCCGTGCCTATGTGACGCGAGACGGCAAAAACCTCCGTGTCATCGTGGACGGCCGCTCCTTCGTCCTCTCGCCTGGCTCGGGGAGCCGCGAGCGCGGCGCAGCCGGGGGGCTGGCCGACCCGCCGGGGAAGATCACGGCGCCGCTCGCGGGCGTAGTCGTGGACGTCCGTGTGAAGCCCGGCGACCGGATCGAGGCCCGCCAGGTCGTGGTCGTCGTCGAGGCGATGAAGATGCAGAACGAGGTGCAGGCCCCCCACAGCGGTACCGTGACCGCCGTGAAGGTGCAGCAGGGCGGCCGCGCCGAAAAGGGCGAACTCCTCGTGGAATATACCCCGGACGCTACCGCGTAACCCTCGTCTAGGGCGTCCCAGGCCGTCTCGACTGCTTCGGGGCGCCCCCTGACGCGCGTTCGTACATTCGTACTGTAGAATATGGGCTTGTGGCGGCCGCTTCTGGGGCTGCACGGGATGAGGAGCGCTTCGATCGCGAAGGAACTGCGGATTAACGAGCAGATTCGGGTCCCCCAGGTCCGGGTGATCCGAGGGGACGAACAGCTCGGGATCATGTCTGGTTGGGACGCCCTGCGCCTCGCCGAGGAATCCGGAATGGACCTCGTCGAGATTGCGCCGACGGCCTCACCACCCGTGGTCAAGATCATGGACTACGGCAAGTTCAAATATGAACAGGCCAAGAAAGAACGGGACGGCCGCCGCGGCTCCAAGCAGGTGGAGTTGCGCGAAGTCCGGATGAAAGTGAAGATCGACCGGCACGACCGTGACTTCAAGATCCGCACCGCCCGCAAGCTGTTGCTTGAGGGCGACAAGGTCAAAGTCTCCGTGATGTTCCGGGCGCGCGAGATTACGCACCCGGAAGTCGCCCAGGCGCTCCTGACGGAGTTCCACGAGGCCCTGAAAGACGTCTCCGACCTGGAGAAGTCCCCCGGCCTTGAAGGGCGCTTCATGACGATGGTGCTGGACCCGAGCAAGAAGGCGGCCGCGGCCGCCCTGGTTCGGGCGCGTGAAGAGAAGAAGGTGGCTGTCGAGGCCACCCCTGCCGCCGCCGACTAGGCGCGGTCGTTCGAGGCCCTGAGGGAGCGTTCCTGTGCCGAAGATGAAGACCCACAAGGGCACCGCGAAGCGCGTGCGCGTCACCGCCACCGGAAAGCTGATGCTCCGCACCTCCAACCCGAAGCGCGCCAAGCGCTCCCGCCCACACATGTACGACAACCGTCGTGACTCCGTGGCGGACAGCACGCTGGTCCGCGCCCTGAAGCGCAACCTCCCGTACGCCGGCTAACCCGGCTCTGGCCCTGACCCCCAGCACGAAGGACTGATCCCATGCCCCGAACTCGTAACCGCGTCCAGACCCGCGAGCGCCACCGGAAGATCTTCGAGGTCACCAAGGGCCACCGCGGCAAGAAGCGCACCAACATCAAGGTCGCCCACCAGGCGATGATGCACGCGCTGCGCTACGCGACCATCCACCGCCGCGACAAGAAGAACGACTTCCGCGAGCTCTGGATCGTCCGCATCAACGCCGCCGCCCGTCTGCACGGCCTCACCTACAGCCGGCTGATGGACGGCCTGAAGAAAGCCGGCGTCGACCTCAACCGCAAGATCCTCGCCGACCTCGCCGTCCGCGACGACGCTGCGTTCGCCCAGGTCGTCGCCCAGGCGAAGGCCGCGCTCGGCCAGTAGGCTCCTACCTATCGAAGTGCACACGACGCCGCCCGAAGGCGGCCTCGTGTTATGTCGTACGTTCGTACAGTGGTCTCGCCCGATTGAGGTCGAGGTCCACTCCTTCGACCTTGTGCCACCCCGACGGCAGCACCGGATACGGCCACGCTGGGTCGGGACGCCAGGCTGCCCATGAGCCGTCGAAGGGGTGCGCGCGCGCCTCGATCGCCGCGATCACGCGTTCCGCCTCCGCGTGGAAGAACGCCGACTCCCATTCGTATGTCAGCCCGGAGGCGACCGCAGCCGCCAGTTGCTCCACATCCTTGCGCGACCACTCGAGGGTCGGCGGCATGACGAGGTCGAGGCGGTTGTCCGTGGTGTCGATGCCGATCGGCGTCCGCACGTAGCGCGACTGGATGTTCACCTTATAGCCGCGCAGGTAGCCCTCGGACGCGAGCCAATGGCCGGGGCTCCGCGCGCCATCGAGGCCTTCGAAATAGAGTTCGACGGCGTGTTCGGCGTCGTGCGGGAGGATGCGGAGGAGCGGGGCGCGCGGCGTGTAGGTCGGCGGCAGGACGTCCATGTTCCCCAGGGAGCCGAGGGGGATCGCGGCGTCGCGGAGGTTCACGTCGGTGAAGCGGCGGTTCTCGACGGTGACGCCCGCCGGCTGGAACAGCACAAGGTGCGCCTCGGAGTCCTCGACCACGACCTGCGGGTAGCCGATCGCCACGCCGTCATCGTGCCCCACGAAGCGCAGGACGATCGTGTCGCCGGCAGACCATCGAGGGTTGGGCACGACCTCTTGTCCCTTGACTTTGTCGCCCGACGTGAAGCGATTGATCGGTTATCGCACCTTGTCCGCGGCTGCCTCGCGCGAATTCGAACCAATTGTGATGATCCGACAGACTCGGTGGCGTCGGCGGCTTCGTGTTTGATTGGGCCGGGCACTCACCCCTATGGCCGCGCTCAAGGCGCCCGCTAGGTCGCTACCAACCTACCTCGACACAGTGACGGTGAGACTCCGGTTCGATCTGCAGAGTGGCGTGCCCGATATGGTACCGCTCGCGCAGGAGCGTTTCGGCTTGATCAAGGACGATGTGGGGGTCGACTTGGTCATTTGTCATGAGGTGCATCGACGCGACTTCCATCTCGGAAGTGAGTGTCCAGACGTGCAGGTCGTGCACCTCGACCACCCCGTTGATGCCAACCAGTTCCGCCTCGAGAGCGCTGAGGTCCATGTCCGGAGGGGCCGCCTGGACGAGCACACGGAGGGCCTTCAACCCTAGTCGAGCCGCTCGCGGCAATATGAAGACGCCGAGCGCCGCACCGAACAACGGGTCCGCATACAGCCACCCTGTCGTCATCGTCACGAGCGCGGCAACGATGACACCGATCGAGCCGAGGAAGTCTGCCATGACCTCCATGAACGCGCCCTCGACGTTCATGCTTTCGCGCGAGCCTGCACGCAACAGCCAGAGGCCAACGATGTTCACGGCGAGGCCCGCGATTGCGACGATCAGCATCGGGGTACTCGCGACCTCGGGAGGGTCACTGAAGCGCTTCGTCGCTTCGAAAAGGACGTATCCAGCAACGACGAACAGCAGGAGCGCATTGACGAGCGCGGCAACGATCTCGAGGCGATAGAAGCCGAACGTTCGGTGGCTCGCCGGCCTCGGGCGGTTGGCAGTGACAATCGCAGCGAGCGACATCCCGAGACCCACAGCATCGGTGAGCATGTGGCCCGCGTCCGAGAGCAACGCCAGGGAGTTGGTGAGCAGCCCCGCGACCGCCTCGACAGCGAGAAACGTGACGACGAGCGCGAACGTGACGGTCAGTGGCCGAACATGACGTGCGCCCGCACGTATCGACCCGTGGTCGTGACTCATGGGTGTCCGACTTCCCCCAACTACGGTCACAAGTCTACGGGGAAGGCGCTGACACACAGTCTCACTCTGTTGCGATAGTCACTCCAACGCGGCGGCCACCTCGATCAGCCCGCCAGCGCCCTGTCAGTCGTCGACGCAGATCAGCTCGTGGTTCGTGACGATCTCGCGCCCCTCGCGGGCGATGAAGTAGACCATCATGAGGCTCGCGGCCGGGTCGGCCCACCACCATCCGAGCCACGCGTTGGCGGCGAGCCCCACGAGCGCCGTCGCCGAGAGATATGTGCAGATCAGCGTCTCCCGGGAGTCGGCCTCCAGCGCGATGCTGTTGATCTTCATCGCCATGCGGTGCTGCAACCGAGAGACGAACGGCATCACGACGAGCGAGGTCGCGGTAATGACGATGCCGAGGACGGACTCGGCCGGTTTGGTCTCCGTCGCTAGGTTGTAGATCGAACGCCCCGCGACGTACACCGCGAGCGCCAGCAGCGTGATGCCCACGAACACCGCGACCCGCCGCTCCCACTCCGGGACCAGCTCCTCGCGGGTGCGTGTCAGGTGCAACACCACCACGATCGCGGCGCTGACCTCGATCGCGCTGTCGAGGCCGAATCCCACGAGCACGACACTGCCCGCGAGGACGCCGGCGATGATCGAGATCACGCCCTCGGCGAGGTTGTAGGCAATGATCGAAGACTCGAGCGCGACCGCGCGCCGCACGAGCGCCGGCCGGCTGGCTGTCTCGATTGCCATAGCCCGCCCCTCGCACCCGATGCTGTCGCCTACGTCCGCTGCTCCGCGCCGAATTCGCGTTCGAGGCGCTTGAGGATGCGCGCCTGCTCTTTGTTCGCGTCGTCCGAGGTCAGGGTGCGGTCGGCGGCCTGGTAGCGGATCGAGAGCGCCACCGACTTCTTCCCCGCGGGCAGGCGGCCGCCCTTGAAGACGTCGAACACCGAGGCGGAGACGACCAGCGAGGACTGCTCGATGATCGCCTGCAGCGCGCCGGCGGTGACGGCGTCGTCCACGACGACGGCGAGGTCCTGCGTGACGGCGGGGAAGCGGGAGAGCGAGCGGGTCGCGCGGCGCTTCGGCAGGTGCGGGAGCAGCCGCGTGAGGTCGATCTCGAACAGCAGCACCGGTTGGTCGATGCCGAAGGCGTCGAGGGTGTCGGGGTGGACCTCTCCCAGGATGCCGAACGCCTCCCCATCGGCCTCCAGGCGCGCGACGTGGCCGGGGAGCAGGCCGTACTCCTCGTGGCTGGCGTACGTCGTCGTGACGCCGAGGGCGCCCAGCGCCGCCTCCAGCGCGCCCTTCGCGTCGAAGAAGTCGAGGCGGCGCGCGGTGGGGCGGCCCCAGCGGTCGGCCTCGAAGCCGGCGAGCGCGCCCGTCACCTGCTCGTGTTCCTCGGGGAGGACGTGCCCGCCGTCCCGCACGGGGATGAAGGCGCGCGCGGCCTCGAAGATCGCGACCTGCTCCGCGCCCGCGTTGAGGTTGCGCGCGACGGTTTCGAGGAGCGAGTGGCGCAGCGTCGGGCGCATCAGTTCGCGGTCGGCGGACTGGGTGTTCTTCAGCCGCAGCGGGCGGATCACCGCGAGGTCCTCGCGCGGGATCACGCGCTCTAGCACCTCGGTCGTGGTCAGGCTGTAGGAGATGATCTCCTGCAGGCCCGCGGCCACGAGGGCGTCCGAGAGGCGGTCGCGCAGGTCGAGGAGCGGCGCGGGCTCCCACGCCGGGATCGCGCCGGCCATCGCCGTCGCCGGCAGACGGTCGAACCCGGCGAGGCGCACGACCTCCTCGGCGAGGTCGTCCGGGATGCTGATGTCGGTGCGCCACCACGGCACGCGCGCGACGAAGAGGCCGCCCGCGGAGCCGCCGTCGGCCAGATCCCCGTCAGATCGCACGAGGTCGAAGCCGAGGGTGATGAGGATCGCCTCGACCTCGCTGGTCGGGACATGGAAGCCGATCACGGTGTCCAGGCGCGCGCGCGTGATGCTCACCTCGGGCGCGACGTACGGCGCGGGGTAGGCGTCGACGCGGCCGACGCGCGCGGTGCCGCCCGCGAGCTCGACCAGCAGTTGGGTCGCGCGCTGCGAGGCGGCCAGCGCCAGCTCCGGGGAGAGGCCGCGCTCGAAGCGGGCGGAGGCCTCGGAGCGGAGGGCGAGACGGGTGCCGGTGCGGCGGATGCTCACCGGATCGAAGCGCGCGGACTCAAGTAATATGCGCGTCGTCGACTCAAGGACTTCGGTCGCCTCGCCGCCCATGACGCCGGCGAGGGCGATCGGGCCGGAGGCGTCCGTGATGAGAAGGGTGTCCGGTGTCAGATCCCGGTTGACGCCGTCGAGGGTGCGCAGGGTTTCGCCGGGCTTCGCGGTGCGGACGCCGACCTCTGCCTTGCCACCGGAGCCACTCACCCTGTCGAGGTCGAAGGCGTGCAGCGGCTGGCCGAGTTCGAGCATGACGTAGTTCGTCACGTCGACGACGTTGTTGATCGGGCGCATGCCGGCGGCGCGCAGCCGCGCCTGCATCCATTCCGGCGACGGGCCGACCGTTACGCCTTCGATCACCGTGGCGATGTAGCGCGCGCAGAGCGCGGGGTCGTCGATGCGGACCGAGACGGCCTCGCTCGCGGCGCCGCCTGACTCGGGATACGTCGCGTCCGGCATCGAGAGCGTGCCGCCGACGATCGCGGCGACCTCGCGGGCGACGCCGGTCATGCTCATCATGTCGGCGCGGTTCGGCCAGACGTGGACGTCGAGGATCACGTCGCCGAGGTAGTCGACGAGCGGCGTGCCCACCGGCGCGTCCGCCGGCAGCACGATGATCCCCTCGTGGTTCTGGGAGAGGCCGAGTTCCATCTCGGAGAGCACCATCCCGGCCGACTCGACGCCGCGGATCACGCCCTTCTTCAGGACGGACGGCTTGCCCGAGTGGCCATCGATGACCTTCGCGCCCTCGCGGGCGAAGGCGATGCGCTGGCCCTGCGCCAGGTTCGGCGCGCCGCACACGACCTGCTGTGGCGCGGCGCCGCCGAAGTCGACGGTGGCCAGGCGGAGGCGGTCAGCGTTCGGGTGCGGCGCGACTTCGAGGACGTGGCCCACGACGACGAGCGCGCGGTCCCACTCTCCGCCCACGCGGTGGATGCCGTCCACCTCGGCGCTCGCCATCGTCAGGCGGTGCGCGAGGTCGTCGACGTCGAGGTCGGCGGGAAGCGAGACGTAGTCGCGCAGCCACTTGAGGGAGACGAGCATCCGGTGTCCTTCGCCCTACCTAGAACTGCGGCCTAGAACTGTGACAGAAAGCGGAGGTCGTTGGCGTGGAGGTCGCGGATGTCGGTGATGCCGAACTTCAGCATCGTGATCCGCTCGACGCCCATGCCGGCGGCGAAGCCGGTGTAGCGCTCCGGGTCGTACCCCGCCGCGGCGATGATCTCCGGGTGCACCATCCCCGCGCCCATGATCTCCAGCCAGCCCGCGCCGCGACAGACGGGGCACGCGGGGTTGTCGCCCGGGCAGGCGAAGCAGTCGACAGCGAGTTCGACGCCGGGCTCGACGAACGGGAAGTAGGAGTTGCGCATCAGCACGCGCCGCTCCGGCCCGAACATCTGCCGCGCGAACTCCTGCAGCGTCCCCTTGAGGTTCGCGAGGCTCAGCCCCTCGTCGATCGCGAGGAGTTCCACCTGCTCCAGCATCCACTCGTGCGTGGCGTCGGTCGCCTCGTAGCGATAGCAGCGCCCCGGCACCGCGACGCGGATCGGCGGCTCGTGCGTGTCGATGTGGCGGATCTGCATCGGGCTGGTGTGCGTGCGGAGCAGCAGCGGCTGGCGGCCGTCGACCTCTTCGTCCAGCCAGAAGGTGTCCCACATGTCGCGCGCCGGGTGGTGCTCCGGGATGCGCAGCCGCCCGAAGTTGTACTCGTCTAGTTCGACCTCGGGCCCCTCCACCGTGGCGAAGCCGAGGCGCGCGAAGATGTCGAGGATCTCGCGCCGCACCTGGGTCACGGGGTGCAGCCGGCCCCGCCGCAGCGGACGCCCCGGCAGCGTGACGTCGAGGGCGTCCGCCGCCGACGCCGCGAGCGAGGCCGCCTTCAGCGTCTCGCGCCGCTCCGCCAGCGCCGCCTCCAGCGCCTGCTTCGCGAGGTTGGCGGCGGCCCCCACGGCCTTCCGCTCCTCGGGCGCGAGCGCCCCGAGCCCGCGGAGGATGCCGGTGAGCGTGCCGCTCTTCCCGAAGACGCCGCTCTGCCAGGCGGCGAGGGCGCCCTCGTCCCCCGCGGCGGCAAGCGTCGCCCGCGCGTCAGCCTCGATGGCGGCAATCTGTTCGATGGTGGTCATGGAGAGGGAGTGTACGTCCACACAGGTTTAGGTTTGAGTCTAGAACGAGTGTGCTAAACTGTGGACAAGAGTGTGGATAACGCTAACCAGAGATACCCCTTCAACCGTTTATATGTCTATGGGGGTGAAGTACATCGTCGCCACGACGGCGGCAGAACTGGTGGCCTTTGATGGCTGATTACCCGCCGTACATGAATGCGCACGGGAATATCTCGAAGATTCTCGACAAGATCATGGGTGCTCAAACGCCCGAGAAGTTCACCGTGGACTTTGTCGAGAGCGTCCTTGGCTTCACGGGTGGTAGCGCCCTAGCGATTATTCCGCTGCTCAAGCGGATCGCTTTTCTTCAAAGCGACGGAGTTCCGACCGAGCTCTATCGCAGGTTCCGGAACAAGAACTCGCAAGGCCCAGCGATGGCGGAGGGAATGCGGCGAGGATACGCGGACATATTCAAGCGCAACGAGTACGCGTACGCGCTCGACGACAAAGGTCTGCGGGGGCTGATCATCGAGATCACTGGGCTTGATGAGAAGTCACCAACGGTCCGAGCGATTGCCCAGTCGTTCACGGCGCTGAAGAGGTATGCGTCCTGGGAGGGTTCTGCTACTCAGGCGGAAGCCGTAGATCTCGTGGCCGCTGAGATTCCGGCCCAATCGTCAAAGCCGGCTGACATGAGTCAGTTCATTCCCCAGCGGGGGTTCTCGTACACAATCTACCTCAATCTCCCGAATACCACCGACCCTGCGGTGTTCTCGGCGATCTTCAAGAGTCTTCGAGAGAACCTGGTTTCATGACCTACGAGGACCAGTTCAAACTATTTCATGTTGCCCACACGATGATCGATTCCGATCTGCGCCGCGTCGAACTCGAGTTCGGCGTCGATCTGGGATTCCACGCGGACACCATTGTCACCGCCGAGGATCCCGATTACCTCCAGTTTCCCGCTGCCATTCGTGCCGAAGCATCCGCCATGGGTCAGCACTACGAACTCTTCTACTGTCTAGAGAACTCCTTGCGTGAACTTGTCATCTCTCGGATGTCAGAGACGTTCGCTGAAAAATGGTGGGATCAGGTTTCTGATGATGTGAAAGACAACGCCGCGGCAAACCGAAAGCGGGAAGCGGACGCAGGAATCACACCTCGTTCTGAGCGACCGATTGACTACACGACGTTTGGTGAGCTCTCGAAGATCATCCAGTCAAACTGGGAAGTCTTTGGGGACATGTTCAACAATCGCTCCGGTGTTACACGTGTCCTTAGTTCACTCAATCTTTTGCGCGGCCCCATCGCTCATTGCGCTCCGCTGGCAGAGGATGAAGTCCGGCGCTTGAGGCTCTCGCTTCATGATTGGCTTCGGCTAATGGCATAGGATGCTCCGGTGATCGAAGGGGCCGTCTGACAATGCCAATCCGAGGCTACGTACTCGTCGAGACCGGAGTCGGGCACACCCGCACGGTCGCTGAGGCGATGCGCGCGATCCGCTCCCGGAACGCCTCGATCATCGGGGTGGACACCGTCACCGGGCCGTACGACGTCATCGTGACGCTGGAAGCCGAGGACCTGAACCGGCTGGGGAAGGCGATCACGGAGGAGATCGCGACGGTGGCGGGGGTCTCGCGCACCACGACGTGCCTCTCGGTGAACCTCTCCTGACGGGACGCCCTCGAAGGTCGGCCGTTGACATCTTGATGCGTGGTCGGCACACTTTGATGCATGCGGACCACTATCACCATCGACGACGCCCTCCTCGCTGAGGCGAAGGTGATCGCCGCCCGCTCGGGCCGGACGCTCAACGCCGTCGTCGAGGACGCCCTGCGCGTCGCCATCGCCCAGCGGCGGGCTACCGCCAAGCGACCGCGCGTCATACTGCCCACGTTCTCAGGTGGCCGACTCCAACCGGGCGTCAATCTGGACAGCAACTCCGACCTGCTTGACCTCATGGAAGAGACGTCCGGCTGATCCTGCTCGACGTCAACGTTCTGGTGTACGCGTTCTACGCCGAGGCGCCCGAGCACGAGCGCTACCGCGACTGGCTCCAATCGGCAGTCGACTCCCCCGAGCCTGTTGCCGTGTCCGACCTCGTGCTCAGCGGTTTCGTCCGGGTCACGACGAACCCACGCGTGATCGCTCCGCCGATTCCCCTGGCTGACGCACTCATGTTCGTGGACACGTTGCGTGCGTCGCCGGGCACCGTGCTCGTCGCGCCAGGGGAACGGCATTGGGATATCTTCGAGCGGCTTTGCCGCGAAGCCGGCGCGCGCGGCAACCTCGTGACCGACGCCTACCTCGCTGCGCTCGCTATCGAGTTCGGCTGCGAACTGATCACCACCGACCGGGACTTCGCCCGCTTTCCCGGCCTTCGGTGGCGCCACCCGCTGGTCTGAACCGGGCTGCCAACAGTCTCGCCCGCGGAGCGCGACGCCATCATGTAAGATGATGGCTGGGAGGTAAGGAATGGCCACCACCGCAAGGGCGAAAGTCACATCCAAGGGCCAGATCACGCTACCGAAAGCGATCCGCGACGCGCTCGGCCTGGACGAGTCCTCGACCGTCGAGTTCACGCTCACCGACGGCGGCGCGGTCATGAAGCCGGCCGGCGGCGGGTTTCTCGCGCGCTATGGGACGGTCAAGCCACTGGACCGCCCGGAGGACTGGGCGAAGATCCGGGCTGACACAGCCAGAGCGGTCGGCAAGCGTGCCGTCGAGCGAGGCCGCTAGACGCCGGTGGCCGACGTTCCGCTCTTCGTCGACACCAACGTCTTCCTGCGGTTCCTGACCGGGGATCACGCGCGGATGGCCGCTGACTCGCGCCGCCTGATCGAGCGAGCGGCGGCGGGCGAACTGCTGCTTCAGACATCGCATCTCGCGCTCGCCGAGATCGTCTGGACCCTGGACACGCAGTACGGCGTTTCCCGCGAGGGGATCGCGGGAATGCTCCGCGACCTCCTCGGGCTCCAGTCACTCCGTGTCGATCAGAAGGAAATGCTGCGAGAGGTCGTCGATCTATACGAGTCGACGAACGTCGACTTCATCGACGCCTACCATGCGGTGGACGTCCGCCGTCGCGGCATCGATCGCGTCGTCTCCTATGACAAGGACTTCGACCGTCTCGGCGTTTCTCGGGTCGAACCCGCCGGCGTCTAGAGGCGCCACCACGCCGGGTGTCTCCCGCACCACCTCCTGCCCGGCGTCGACCTGTCGTAGCCCTCGGGCGCACGGGGAGAGCAAGAAGCCCGCTGTGAAGCGGGCTTCTCGACTGTCAGGTGAGGAGCAGCGGGTCTAGTTGCGCCCCTTGCCCTTCCCCTGGGACTTCCCGTGGGAGTTGCTCGAGTGGTTCGCGCCGTCATCGTCGTCCTCGTGGTCGCCGTCCTCGTGGTCACCGTCCTCGTGGATGTCGCCACCGCGGACGGCAAAGGAGACGCACAGGCCCTGGTTACGGAAGCCGAGGTCCATCCAGCCGCCGTCCTTGCACTCGTCCATGTTGCCCTTGTTGGCGTGGTCGCCGTCATCGCCGTCATCGCTGTCATCGCCATCATCATCGTCATCGTCGCCATTCGTGGCGGTCTTGACGGTGATGTTGACGGTGCCGGTGTCAGTCAGGCCAGCCGGGTCACGGACGATGTATGTGAATGAATCGCTGCCGGAGTACCCCGCCGCCGGTGTGTAGGTGACGGTCCCGTCCGCATTGATGACCGCGGTGCCGTGCGCGGGAGTCGTCACCGAGCCGACGGTCAGGGTGTCGCCGCTATTCGCGTCCGTGTCGTTGGCGAGGACGGCGATCGTCTTCGCGGTCTCGAACTTCACAGACACGGTGTCGTCCACCGCGACCGGCGCGACATTCGCGCCAGCGGGGAGGACCGTGACGGTTACGGCGCCGGTAGCCGTGGCGCCCTGGCCGTCCGACACCACATAGTTGAAGGTGTCAGCGCCAACGAAGGCGGCGTTCGGCGTGTAGAGCACGTTGTTGCCGCTGACGGAGGTCGTCCCGTTGGTGCCCTGCGTCGCGGAGACGAGGGTCAGCGTGTTGCCGTCGGCGTCCGTGTCGTTGGCGAGCACCGGGATCGAGACGGGGCCGCTGACGGAGTTGTCCACGTCGGCGACCGCGACCGGCGGGTCATTGACCGGCGTGACCGTCACAGTGACGGTCGCCGTGGCGGTGCCGCCATTGCCGTCATTGATCGTGTAATCGAACGAGTCGGCCCCACTGTAGTCGGCGGCCGGAGTGTACGTGAGCGACGCGCCCGCGTTCGAGACCACCACACCATGGGTGGGTGTCGTGAAGCCCGTAATGGTAAGGGTGTTGCCGTCAGCGTCCGTGTCGTTGGCGAGCACGCTCACGAGCATCGACGTGTCCTCGACCACTGTTACCGCGTCCGCGGTCGCCACAGGGGCGGTGTTCGCGGTCTGTGCGAACGCCGTTCCGCCCAGCAGCAGTGCGCCGGCGAGGCCTGCCGTGGCCACAAGTCCGGCACTACCTCGGCGGACTGCCGTGCGGTATGCGCCTGTCTTCGATGTTACGGATGGCATAGGTACTCCTGTTCCCAGGGCGAACCGCCCCTGTCACCCAGAACGTCGTGGGATGCACTCCGTTCGGGTGTGGCTACCGGCAAATAGTCACCTCCTCATTGCCTGGGCGGCTGGGGACGGCGGTTATACCGGAAGGCAGCAGTGATTCTGAACGGCGTGCGGGACATTGACGCGCTGTCCGACCGGCGCCTTCCCCGCCCAGGGCATCGACCCCCGCCGCCCGGCTAGCGGCGGCGCGAGGGCGTACTCTGTGCATAACGCTGGGGAGCGCCCCCGAGCGAAGCGAGGTAGCCGATGCCCAAGACCCAGAAAGAGATCGACCGCGAGATCCAGCGCGGGCGAGATGATGACGCGCTCCGGACGCCGGTGGAGACGCATCGGGTCACGGCCGTCCTGGCGCTGAACAACACCGAGTTCGCGCAGTGGTGCGCGGATCACGGGAAGAGCGCGCGTGACCGCAACATCCTGATGATCACGCCGGCCACGACGCGCAATCTCAAAGACGCCCACCTCGAGATCACGCCGCGCGGCATGTGGCGCGCCGATATCCACATCCTGATGCAGGGGCTTGTCCCCGCGCTCGATGCGCCCTCGCAGCGGCGGCTTGGCGGGATGGGCTGGGGCCAGCCGGTCCCGTAACTCTGGCGCACCGCAGGCGCGCCCTACCGGGCCCAGGTGATGGGCGACTCGCCCGCCTCACTTACCGCGGCCACGCCGACGTTGCCGCCGGGCCGGCATGGTTGCAGGGGGCCGTACTGGCGGTCGGCCGCGCCGACCTCGATGCGTGTCGACGTGAGGACGCCCGAGCAGTCGCGCTGGTAGATGCGGAAACCCGTCACAACCGCAGAGGACTCCCACAGGACGGTCACGCGCCCTCGCTCGGCCTCACCGGCCGGGACGGTCGTCATCAGGTCGGGAAGCGAGCCGGAGAGGCGCACGTTCGTCGGGGCAGGCGGGCCGCCGACGGGGATGCCCGCCGACCCAGCGATGAAGGTCGTCGTCCGGTCGTTCACGTTGAGGGTGATCGTGCGTCCGAGGACGAAGTCGCCGGTGAGCGGGACACGGCTGGTCACGTAGCCGTAGATCGCTGGGCAGGCGACGAGCGTCTGCGGGATCCGGTTGAGCACGGTGATCTCGAAGGTGTCGCCGGTGCGTTTCACGTCGATCCGCTCGAATTTCGCGCAGCCGTTCGGCAGCCCGGAGGTGATGACGGCCCAGTAGGAGGGCTCCGGGGAGTCGCTGCGCACCACCTCGACGCTCTCGATTGGGGCGAGGGCGAGGCCGGCGGGGAGTGCCGCGGGCTGGCAGCGGACGAAGAAGCCGGTGCCCGCCGCAAGCGTGGGGACGGCGGCAAGGAACGGCGCGTTCACGAAAGTCGGCGCAGCCGTGGACGCCACGAAGGTCTGCCACTGGCCTCCGATCGTGATCGCGATCACCGTTGGCGCACAGCCCGCGGAGGTCAGCCCCGACGCGAGGTCAGCCGGCGTCACGGTCCTCGACGTCCGCAGGAGCGCGAGGTCGCCGGGCTTCGGCGCGATGCCTTCGAAGGGCGCGGGGGGCGGCAGCGGCGCCGGCGCCTCCTGCGCCTCGACCGGCCAGGCGATGAGGGATGCGCCGGCCAGCGCCACGGCCGCGATCGCCACCGCCCATGCTCGCATCGGACGCGCCACGGCCATCAAGATCCTCCACGGACGACGGCTCATCAGGCGTCGTGCGGACGCCCGATGTCAGCCAGTCCCGATGTCAGCCCAGTAGGAAAACGCCGAAGACTCCTCGCTAGTTCCCGCGCAAGCGCGGGTACTGAAGGGCCCCGCACTCAGGGTCGAGTGCGGGGCCCGGGGAGGCAGAAGCCGGCGGCTCAGCGGTCGGTTCTGGCCTCACCTCCTGCCCCGGCGGTCCGCGATGACGCTCACGATCCAGGCGTGGGCGTCGAGGTCGCGGTCGGCGTCGGGGCGGCCATCGCGCGGCAGCGGACGAAGAAGCCTGTCCACTGCACGATCGACGAGGGGAAGCCCTCATTCACAAACGCGGGGGCGCCTGGCACGTAGATCCGCCACTGCCCGCCGACGGTGACCGCGAGCACCTCAGGCGCGCAGCGCGCGGCGTCCAGCGCCGAGGCCAGCTCCGATGGCGCCACCGTGGTTGAGGCCATCAGCAGCGCCACACCCTCACGTGGCACTTCGCCGACGTACGGCGGATTCGTCTGCGCCTCGGTGCGTGCAGGCAGTACGAGCGCCGCGACCGTGACAGCGGTGAGCCCGAGCATGACGGCCGCGCGCGCGGCCCGGTGCGCTCTGCCGGCACGCACCCATCCTTCGAACGATCTGGTCAATCTCATGTGCATCATCTCAACCTCCCTGGACGCCCGGTTCGACCTCGGACATCCCGCACAGAGGCCAACGAGACGCCGTACCGGTGCGTGACGCTCAGTCTCGGCACAGATTCACC
>QZJI01000001.1 GCA_003599735.1 Dehalococcoidia bacterium
AGGGCGACGACCTCGATGCTGTACGAACGCTCCAGGCGGAGATCCCGACCGCGGTTCTTCAGCCAGAAGAGGAAGAAGATCAGCGGCCAGGCTACGCCGATCAACAGGCGGTTCGCGCCTGTCATGTTCGCCACGGCGAACGGGGCGTACGCCGCGTCCTTGCCAGCCTTCCATGCGAAGGTCATGTCTACGGCGTACTCGGGCAGGACCGCGATCAGCGCAACAAACGCGACCGCGAGGCCCTGGGCGATCTCCGTCTCGGACGCCTCTGCTGTCCACGCCAGCAGGAAGGCGGCCGAAACGATCGCCAGGCCGAAGAGCGCGGTGTCCGGCAACGTGCCGATGTGAGTGCCAGACAGCCGGAGAACGATACCGGGGACGGTACCGGCGAGGGCAAGGACGATCGCGGCGCGCGCAGACAGCACGGTCAGTCCCTCCAGGCCGTGCTGTCTGCGCGGCCCTTCGCGATGATGCCTGTTTTCCCCGTAGCGCGCATCAGCTGTGAAATCTGCGCAACCACCCGTGAGGAGGTTAGACTTCCTCGATGCGACATTCCCCCGTCACGGTTGGCCTGTTCGCGGGCGCGCTTGCGGGCCTCGTCTTTGGCATCAGCCAGGTGATGGGCGAGAGTGGCAATGTCGCGTCGGTCCTCCTCATGCCGGTGTTCGGAGCGATGGTGGGCGCCGTCCTCGGGATGGTGTTCGGCGGCATCTTCCGCCGCGGGGAATAGCCTCTGCTACCGGAACAGTTCCGGGTAGAGCAGCCGTCCCAATTCCTCCAGCGCCAGCACGATCCGCGGCCCCGGCCGGTTGCCGATGTCCGGATTCACGGGGTAGACCTTCCCCTCCTTCACCGCGCTGATCGATGTCCAGCCGGGCCGCTTCTTCAGCGTCTCCAGGCTCTGCCCCGCGCTGGCCGCGTCCGCAAGGAAGATCACCTGCGGGTCGCGCGCGATGATCGCCTCCGCCGTCAACTGCGGGAAGGACGTGAGCGCACCGGTCGCGACATTCTTCGCCTTCAGCAGCGTGAGCATCGACCCGATGAAGGACTGGTCGCCCACGGAGAAGAGCGAATCGCTCAGTTCGTAATAGGCGCGCGGCCCATCCGTCACCGTCGCGACCTTCGCCTTCGTCGCATCGATGCGTGTCCGCAGGTCAGCGGCCACCCGTTCCGCCTCGGCCGGGTGGCCGGTCAGCTGGCCCCACATCTTGACGCTTTCCACCACAGCGTCCAGGGAGTTTGGGTCCGGCGCGTAGAACACCGGCAGGCCGGCGGTGCGGAACCGCTCAACGGAGGTCCGCTGCGCCCGCGACATCACCACGAGGTCCGGGTTGAGCGCGAGCGTGCTCTCCACGTCCGGGTTGGTGTACTTCACACGGTTTTTCAGCGCCTTCGCTTCGGCCGGGAAGTCGGAGAATTGATCCGCCGCGATCACCTGCGGCCCGGCGCCGATGGCGAACAGGATCTCCGTGATGCCGGGGGAGAATGAGATGATCGCCTTCGGACGGGCCGCGACTGTGACCGGCTTCCCATCCTGATCGTTCACCGTCACGGGGAACGTCGCCGTGGGCGTGGGCGTGGCCGTCGCGGTCGCCGAGGACACGGGCGTGGGCGCGGAGGATTGCGCGTCTCCGCACGCGGTGAGCAGGCCCGCGACGAGCGCGGACACAAGCCACATGAACAACGCGGATCGTCTGACCATGGTGCACCTCCGGCATCAGCGCGAGGTACACGATGGTTCGGCGGGACGCAGCACGTCCCCCTTGCCGTCGCCTGTGCCTCGCAGGTCGACAAGAACACGCGGGCCGGTGCTCTGACTTCCCTCCGCGGAGGGTCACAGTTGCGGGACAGCGCCGGATTTTCACCGACTTCCCCGGGGCCACGTGGACGCACTGTAAGGCACGCCTCTCGCCATTGGCGAGTCTGTGCATCCTTCGCGCTTCGGCGCCGTGGCGCGGACGTCAGTTTTGCGCGATGTCGACGCTGGAGAAGGCGTAGAGCGCATACCGCGGATGCCGTCGCAACACTTCGCGCCAAAGGGTATGAGGCTCCGCGGTGAACACGTCCGCCGCGCGGCTCTGCACCACGAACCAGGCATCATCACGGATCTCGCGGTCGAGCTGGTCGGTGTCCCACCCGGAGGAGCCCGCGAAGATCCGTACGTGCTGGAGGGTGGGGGAAAGTGAGGCAGCGTCGGTGTGCAGGTTCACCATCCCCACAGGGCCCTGTATCGCCGTCCATCCCGGCGTCGCGCGGCGAGTAGCGTCTAGGTCCAGACCGAGGGCGAGGGCGTTCGTACGCCGCACCGGGCCGCCGTCGAACAGCACGGAAGGTCGGGCGCAGCGTTCCGCCCACTCCGGCACGATCTCGATCGCCTCGGTCGCGAGGGGACGGTTGAGGATCACGCCAAAGGCGCCGTCCGCATCGTGGCGGCAGAGGAACACCACCGTGCCCGCGAAGTTCGGGTCGGTCAGCAACGGCGTCGCCACTAGCAGGCGGCCCTGTAAGGAGGGACGTTCCTTCGGCATCCGCACATCATCGCCCGATGGCGGTTGGGCGGGCTACTCCCGGTCGAGGAGCCGGTTCACGGTCTGGACAATCTCGGCCTGCGAGAGCGGCTTGTGCCGGAAGGCCGCCGTGCCCCATTCCAGCGTCGTCTCCTCGTCCGCGTACCCGCTCGCCATCACGATCGGCGGGATGCCGGGTCGCCCGTGCAGCCGCTCGAGGATTTTCCAGCCGTTCGGGCCGGGCATGTTCAGGCCTGTGATCACAAGGTCCACGTCCGAGGTGGTTCAGCCGGTCGATCGCGGTGTCGCCGTCGCTCATGACGATAAGCCGGAGGCCAACCGCCTCCAGGTATCCGGCTTGACGGTGCCGCACCATCTCCTCGTCGTCGATCGTCATCACCGTCAGTCGCTACTCCGTGACGTCCTGTATGACGTGAGACGCAGCGGAAAGTTCGGAGGAAGTCAGGAGGATGACAGGGCGTCGTGCGCGGCGTCGCCATCCAGGGCCGCGAGCAGTCGCGCCTTGAGCGCGATGAATCCAGGCGAGGTGACGGTCGCGGCATCGCGCGGCCGTCCGATGGCGACGGGAATCCGGGCGACGATCCGGCCCGGGCGGGGTGACATCACGTAGACGGTGTCTGCCAGATTCAGCGCCTCCTCCACGTCATGCGTGACCAGCAGCACCGTGCGAGGCTCCAGTGCAAGGACATCCTGCAGCCACCGCTGCATCTGGCGTCGCGTGATCGCGTCCAGCGCGCCGAACGGCTCGTCCAGCAACAGCGTCTCGCGCGGCGCGAGGAACGTCCGCAGCAGCGCCAGCCGTTGTCGCATCCCCCCCGACAACTGCGCCGGCCACGCCTGCTCGAACCCTTCGAGGCCGAAGCGAGGGAGCAGCGCTCGCGCGCGGCGTTTCGCCTCGTCCGGTGGGACGCCGGCGAGTTCCGCGGCGAAGACGGCGTTCCCCAGCACTCGACGCCACGGGAGCAGCAGGTCGCGCTGCGGCATGTAGGCGACGCCGTCCGCGCGCGCCTCGCCGGACGTGGGGCGGACGAGGTCAGCCAGAATCCGCAGCAGAGTGCTCTTGCCGCAGCCGGATGGCCCCAGCAGCGCCACGAACTCGCCGCGCGCCACCTCGATGTCCACGCCGTCCAGCGCGTGGACGGGCGGAGGCCCCGCGTAGGTGAGCGAGACGCCGCGCACGTCGATCGCGCGTCCGTCTAGCATCGTGCTCACCCGCGCGGGGCTATCCAGGCCGCTACTTCTTCGGCAGGAAGTCGTTGGTGAAGGCCGCGTTCGCGGGCACGTCCTTCTCCAGCAGTCCGGACTTCCGCAGGAACGCCGTGAAGTCCGTCCAGACCTTCACCTCCTGCACGCCCCACGCTTTCCCCTTGGCCGCGTATTTCGGCGCGTGGTACTTCGCGCTCGCGGTGACGAGCCCCTTGTCCAGTTCCGGCGCGGACTTCAGCAGCAGCGTGGCCGCCTGGTCCGGGTTGGCGATCGCCAGGTCGTAGCCACGGGCCGTTGCCTTCAAGAACTTCCGCACGAGGTCGGGCTGTTCCTTGAGCGTCTTCTCGCTGGCGATGACGACCGGCGTGTACCAGTCCGGCACACACTTCTCCCAGTCCGTGAATTTCACGGACGTCACGTCCTTGTGTTCCACCTCGCGGGCGCGAAGGACATCCCAGCCCTCGAACACCCAGACGAAATCGAAACGCTGCTGTTCCATGCCAGGGAGGTAGTCGATGTTGCCCACCTCGACCTGCTTCACCTTCGCGGGGTCGCCGCCGTCGCACTTCACCAGCGTGGAGAGCAGCTCACGCTCCAGCGGCCCGCCGTAGCCGCCGTACGTCTTGCCCTCGAAGTCTTTCGGTCGCTTGATGCCGGCGGAGGTGAGCGCGAAGAACGAAGAGTCGTTGTGCGGCAGCAGCGTCGCGATCGAGACGACAGCCGCCCCTGCCGCCCTTGCCGGCAGGAGGGACTCGGCCTGCGAGATGCCGAAGTCCGCTCCACCGGACGCGACGACCTGATCCGCGCCGGCCGCTGCGGGTTCCACGATCTTTAGGTCGATTCCCTCGTCCCTGTACCAGCCGTTTTGCAGAGCGGCGTAGATGCCGGCGTGGTGGTTGTTCGGCGTCCAGTTGAGCATCAGCGTCACGGACGTCAGTGCGCCCGCCGCCGGCCCCTCCTCCTTCTTCACGCTGCTGCACGCCATCAGCCCGAGGGCGACCACCGCCGCAAGGGCGACCGTGCCGGCCCGCATCACATGCTTCCGATTCATCCCCTGACCTCCTCCTGCGCGCCTCCATGGGCGACGTGCTGCCATGGCATCGCCAGCCGCGCCGCCAGGTGGACGGCGGCGAACGAGGCGATGCTGAGTGCGGCGATCACGGCCACCGCGACGAATACTCGGTCCACCCGGAACGCGGTCTGCGACCGTGTGATGAACAGCCCCAGCCCGCTGCTTGCGCCCACCCACTCCGCGATCACGGCGCCGAGGACGGCGTACGCCGCGCTGATCTGGAGCCCGGCGAAAAACGCGGGCACCGCGGACGGGATCAACACCTCGCGCAGCACCTGCCAGCGGCTGGCCCCGTACGACCGGGCGAGTTCGACGAGGTCGCCATCGGCGCGCAACAGCCCGTCCGTGGTGGCGACGACAATGGGGAAGAAGCCCATCAGTGTGACGACCAGCACCTTCGGCAGCATGCCGAAGCCGAACCACACGACCAGCAACGGGGCGATCACCACCAGCGGGACGTTCTGCGAAATCACCAGCAGCGGATAGACGGCACGCCGCAGCGGCGTGGTCCACGCGAGCAGTGCCGCGCATCCGGCGCCGAGGGCCGCCGAGAACGCGAGGCCCAGCGCCGCCTCCGCTGCTGTCGTGCGCAGGTGGTCGGGCAGCGTCCCGCGCACCTCCATGAATGCCCGCGCGATCCGGCTCGGTGCGGGGACGAGATAGGGCGCGACATCGAGCACCCGCACTGCCGCCTCCCACACGACCAGGAGCGCAAGCAGCAGCGCGGCGGCAGGAGCGTAGTCACGCAGGGCATGGCGCACAGCCGGCATCGGCAGCCTCATCGGGGCCTAGCGGAACTTCGCCGTGAGCGATGCCACGGTGGTTTGCTCGCCCGCGCGACTCTGCTGGAACTTGGCGACCGTCACGACGCCGTCGGCGCCCGAGGCCAGCGTGGCCTCATGCACACGGCGGGCGAGTTCCCAGATCAGTTCCGGGTCGCCCTCGACCGTTGTACCGAGGGCATGCACCTCGTAGGCGAGCCCGGAGCGCTGGATGACGGCGATGGCCGCCTCCACGTGGGCGTAGCGCTGCTCAGGCGTGCCGGCCGGGCGCGGCAGAACCTCGATGTCGAGGATCACAATGTCCTCCCTCTCGCATTGCCGGTAGGCCGCGGTGGAACCGCCCGGCACGCAAGTCGGAAGGGGTGTCGCGAAATCCGATGGGGCACGTGAGCCCGAGGGGCTCCGTCATCGTTCGCTCCGCTTCCCTACGCTCGCATGACCGAGGTCAGGTTCCAGGGGTGGTCCTTGCGGATCTCAGCCTTGCGGCCCCCCCAGCGGCTCACCGTATGGTGAATTGACCCGAACCTACCACGCCGCGCACCACACCTCAAACGGCGGTGCGCGGCGTGGGTCGGGTCAGGACTACGCCGTGGCGGCGTCCAGGTACTTCTTCGGGTTGCCGATGAAGCGGTTGCGGCAGCCCATGTCGTCGAACACGAGCCACTTGCCCTCGTGGTTCCACTTCATCTCTTTGCCGTCGGCGATCGTTTTGCTGCACACCAAGCAGACCTTGTCAGCCATGTCGAGTCCTCCTGCTGTTGTTCGGCGCGCCCCTCGGCTGCCCGACGCGAGACGTATGTTATGCCCGGTGGCAACCCTTCTCGGCGGTCAGCGCGCGTACGATGCCCCCGCCAGATTTCCACTGTCGAAACGAGGCACACGAGGGTTATGAGGCCGCTATGGGTTCCCCCGGCCACGCTCGCCGCCGCATTCGATGATGCACTCGACGCTGGTCTCGCGAAGTCGGTCACGGGCGATCGCGCTGGCCGTCGTCCTGGTGGTGCTCGCGGGCATCTTCGTGGGCGTGGCGGACCTGCGGGAGGCTGGCCGCCTGCTTGACCGCACGGACTGGTCGCGGCTTCCGCCGGCGCTTCTCCTCACGGTGGTTTCTTACGTCAGCACCAGCGCCGCTCTGGTCGTCCTATGCGGGCCGATGGGGATAGAGGCTCCGCGTGGCCCGATGTTGCGGATCGCCGTGATCTCGGTCGCTGTGAACAACCTCGTCTCCTTCGGCGGTGTCGCCGGTTACTCGCTCCGTGCCGCGCTGTCGAAGCCACACGGGGTTGCGGCTGGCCACTCGCTGGCGATGTCGCTGACGCACGCCTACCTCAACAACCTGTTCATGTTCCTGCTGCTCGCGGTGGGGTTGTTCCTGCTGGTTAATGGCCCGGCCATGGATCCCGCGTGGCGGCGTACGTTGGAGGCCGCCGGCGTACTGGCCGTAGCCTTCGTCCTCTTCTCCACCGCAGCCCTTTTCAGTGGCGCGGTACGCCGCGCCATCCTCGCCGGGGTGGTGCGACTGTCCTCGCGTTTGCCGGTCCGCGGGCGCATCTCCCTGGCGACCGCGTCCGATGAATTGGACGAGGCCCTGGCGCGCGCCGCGCGGGCGCTCCGTCGTGCTCCACGGGCGATGTTGTTGCCGGTGACGTTCCTGGGCCTTCACTGGTGCGCGATGGTCGGGGCGTTCTGGTGCTGCCTCAGCGCGTTCACTGGTGTGGTCGACGTGGATGTGCTGGTCGGTGGGTTCTCCGTCGGGGCGGTGGCGGGGTTCGCCTCACTGTTGCCCGGTGGGATCGGCGTGCAGGACGGGTCGCTCGCGGCCGTGCTCGCGTTGCAAGGTGTGTCAGTGGAGGCGGCGGTGCTCGCGGTGCTGCTGTTCCGCCTCGTCTATTACCTCACGCCATTCGTCGCGACGCTCCCGCTGTACGCCCTGGCGCTGCGCCAGCGGGGCCGTGACGGCTTCGAAGGCGACACCTAGCGGGCCGCGGCTACCGTCTGCTCCGGCCAGCGATACGTGGCGAACGCCCACTGCGAGAGCGCCCACGCGTCCACTGAGCGGTTCCCGTCGTTCAGGATCACCACGAAGATCCGATGGCCGTCCTTCACGCGCGAGGTCACCAGCGTATTGCCCGCCGTGCGGGTGTAGCCCGTCTTCAATCCGTCCACGCCGGGATACCCGAACAGCGGGTTGAGCGTATACATCTGGATCGCTCGGTCGCCCTCCGCCGTGTAGACGCCTTTCGCGACCACATCTCGCAACTCAGGGAACGACATGTAGTAGCGCGAGAGGATCGCGAGGTCGTACGCGGAGGTGTAGTGGTTCGCGCCGCCGAGGCCATGCGGGTTGGCCCAGTTCGTGTCGGTCAGGCCCAGCCGGCGCGAGAGGTTGTTCATCTGTTCCACGAAGGCGGCGTCCGACCCTGCTACCGCCCGGCCAATGGCGAGGCCCGCGTCATTGCCGGACGGCATCATCAGCCCGTGCAACAGGTCGCGCATCGTAAAGCGGTCGCCGGGGATGAGCCCCATCACCGTGCTGCCGCGCATGGTGCGGCTGTCTATGTCGATGGTGATGGTCTGGTCGAGGTCCCCGTGCTCAGCGGCGAGGATTGCCGTGGCGATCTTGGTCAGGCTGGCCGGCGGTAATTGTCGGTGTGCGGCCTGCTCGTAGAGGACAACACCCGAAGCCTCATCCATGATGATCGCCGAGAGGGCGGAGTGGGCCGGCGCGGGAGTCGCGCCTTCCAGCATCGTCGGGCCACCGGCCCAGAAGTTAGGCAAGGGGCGGCCGGGGTACGCCGCCGCGACGAGCGGCTCGGAGCCGCCTTTAAGCTGGCCTGCCGTGGTGCTGGCTTCCGGAGCTGGCGCGATTTGCACCGCCGGACGCGCCGGACGGTGGTCAGTGGCGCATGCCATCGTTGCCACCGACACAAGGAGCAGCGCGAGTGACACCGCCACCGGGCGGAAGGCCATACCGCGTCGCGTCATGTGCTGCGCTACCGCCCCCGGCGCCGGTTGCTGTGGATCGCCTGCGAGGATAGACAATCCGCCGCCGCTCCGCCCACAGAATTCGTCGGCCAGTCCGCTATGCTGATGTCACGTCGAGCCGTCGAGGGAACCGACGGCCTGGCGTGGAGGCGGATTGTCCCGACGCGCACTGTGGCCCCTCTTGGCGGTGGGGGTGCTGCTGATCGCCGGTTCCGGCGACCCGGCGCCGCGCCCATCCGCGTCCGCTTCTCCGTTCAGCCCAGCGTCGGCGGTGGACAGCGCGCTTCCAGCGCCGCCCTCGCTCACCCCGTCGGCGACTCCGGCCGTCGCCATCGTTCCCCCGACGACGCCCACCACCAGCGTCGCCACCTTTGCCGCGCCGCTGGATCTCTCCCGCGTGCTGGTCCCTCCCGGGGACGGCGCGCTGGTGGTGATCGATCCCGGCCACGGTGGCGATGAGATCGGAGCGGCCGCGTACGGCATCGTCGAGAAGGACTCGAACCTGGAGATGGGACGCCGTGTGGAGCGGTTGCTGACGCAGGCGGGATACCGCGTGCTGCTGACGCGCCACGACGCCGGGCGAGCGGTAGGCGGCGTGGATGGCGCGGGCCAGCCGCGGGGTTTCAGTGCCCAGCGCCGCGACCTGCAGGCGCGTATCGACCTGGCGAACGCGGCGGGCGCCTCCGTCTTCGTCTCGCTGCACTCGAACGGCCTGAACGATCCGTCCGCCAACGGCGTCGAGACCTACTACAACGCCGCGCGGCCGTTCTCGGCGTACAACCGGCTGCTCGCGCAGAGCATCCAGTCGAACGTGATCGCGGAGATGGCGCGCGCGGGCTACCTCGTGCGCGACCGCGGCACACTGGACGACGCTTGCCTTCGTGCGTTCCAGGGCGTCTGCTTCCCGCTGTTTGTCCTTGGCCCTCCGCGCATGACGACGCGTGACGAGGTGCTGCGGCGCGGGGGCGATCCGGCGGCCCTTGGATTCGCGGCGGGGCAAGACGCGATCGTCAGCCGCGCGACGCAAATGCCAGGGGTGCTAGCTGAACTGCTGTTCGTTAGCAACCCGGACGACGCCCGCCTGCTCGCCGACGACAGTGCACGCGAGGCGTTGGCCCGTGGCGTCGTCCTCGGGCTCTCTCGCTTCCTTGCGGAGCAGTCGAGGTGAGCGCGCGCCGTATCGCCCTCCTCGCGGCGCTGGTCGCCGGGGCGTTGGCCACCGCGTGCCAGGGCGCCGCTTCCGTCCCGGAGCCCGAGGCGCCTCGCGCCACGCCGCTGCCCACCGCCTACATCGGCGCCCTCGCGGCGACACCTGCGGCGTCTGAGACACTGGCTGCCGTCGACGCCGCATACGAGATGACGCGCACGGCGAGTATGGACATCGCGGAGTGGCCGCGTACGTCCACCGCTCCCGTTGCCGCGGTCCCGCGGGTGCCTCGGGTGGCCAGCGCGAGCGCGCGGATGGTCGACCGCGGGCCGGCCACGGAGCGTCGCGTCGCGCTGACGTTCGACGCCGGGGCTGACCGAGGGTACGCGGAGCAGATCCTGGATACGCTGCGGGACAACGACGTACGCGCGTCCTTCGGGATGACGGGCCAGTGGGCGGAGGCGAACCCGGATCTGCTGCGCCGGATGGTCGCGGAGGGCCACCACCTGATCAATCACACCCAGACGCACGACTCCTTCACCGGCTTTTCTACTGGACGTGCGGCGAAGTCTTCGGAGGCGCGTGCCCGAGAACTTGCGACGACGGAACAGGCGGTCCAACGGATCGCGGGGGCGACCACGAAGCCGTATTTCCGTCCGCCTTATGGCGACATCGACACCTCAGTGATCGAGGACGTATACGCGCAGGGCTACGACATCGTGGCGATGTGGACCGTGGACTCACAGGGCTGGAACGGCCTTTCGCGAAGCGCGATCGAGGCGCGCTGTCTGCGGATGGCCGTTCCTGGCGCCGTCTATGTGTTCCACGTCGGTGCCGTCGCTCAAGATGGCCCCGCACTGCCGGGGATCATTGAAGGCCTGCGGAAGCAGGGGTACCAGATGGGCACGCTCGACTGGCTGCTCCACCCATAGCGCGCCCGGGCGCGGGGAGCCGCGCGATACGCTGATCCCATGACACGACGCCTTGCCCTCGCGCTGTCCGCTGGCCTCATGGCGCTCGCGCTGGCTGGAGCCTGCGGCGGATCGAAGGCGATGCCTCTCGGCAATCCACCCCCGGCCGTGCGCACACCGACCCCACAGCCCGGCGTGATCGCCTCGCACCGCGACCTGCCGTACGCGGACGGGGCGCGGACGCTCGACCTCTACCTGCCGTCGCGAGGCAGGCCCGCGCCGGTGGCCGTCTGGCTGCACGGAGGGTCGTGGGTAGCGGGGGACAAGACGCCCGTGCCGGCCGTGCTGCTGGGGCTGCGGGAGCGTGGCTTCGCCGTTGCCTCCGTGAACTACCGGCTGACCGGCCTCAACTCGTACCCGGCGCAGCTGCACGATGTGAAGGGGGCCGTGCGCTGGCTGCGTGCCCACGCTGGCGAATATGGCCTTGACCCATCGCGCGTGTATCTCGTCGGTTTCTCAGCAGGGGGCCACCTCGCGTCGCTGGCCGCGCTCACCACCGGCGACGCCTCGCTGGAGGGCGACGTGGGCGGGAACCTCGGCCAGTCGAGCGCGGTGGGCGGGGTAGTCGTTTATGCCGGGCCGAGCGACCTCCCTCGTTTGGCGGGTGAATGCGCCGGCTGCGAGGTTTCCGCGGAGTTCCAGGCGTTGGGGTGCTCGTTCCTGCTGTGCGGTGAGCGCGGTCGCGCCGCCAGCCCGGTGGTGTACGCGCATCGAGGCGCCCCGCCGTTCCTGCTGCTGCATGGGGACGCCGACCGCGTCGTGCCGCCGGAGCAATCGCGGCTGCTGGACGGCACACTGCGCAGTGCCGGAGCGTCCTCGCGTCTTACCGTCGTCACGGGTGGTCAGCACGGACTGCTGGATGCGACGGCGGACGAGGCGACGCGGGAGTTCCTGCTGGGGCTCGCCAACCTCGGACGTGAACTGGACACGAGACCGCCCGCGCTTGAGGGGGGCGCGGGCGGTTGAAGGAGGCAGGCTCGGAGGCGATCAGAGCGTGCGGACGGACCTCGCGAAAAGGCCGAAGGCGATGGCGAGTAGCGTCACGGAGAGGCCCATAACGCCGAGCGCGGTCTGTGCGTTCGTGAACTGGGCCAGCGTGCCGCCGAACAGGCTGCCCAATGGCAGCAGCCCCTGGTTGAGCATGAACAGCCCCATCACGCGCCCGCGGAACTCGTCCGGCGTCGTCAGCTGCATGACCGTCTGGTTGGTCGTCATGAAGACCATCTGGCAGGCGCCCGCCACCACCAGCAACACGATCGCCAGCGGATAGCTCTTCAAGATGGAGACCGACGCGGCGAACGCGATCAGTGTGAGCCCGAAGGCGAAGATTGCCGCCAGTAGCAGGATCCCCTTCCGCCGGATATCGCCCAGCGTGGCGAGCAGCAGGGTGGAGGCGACGGCACCGATGCCGGGGGCGGACATCAACACCCCGAATCCGCCCGCGCCCTTTCCCAGGTTTTCTTTCGCCACGATTGGCAACAGGGAGACGTACGGCAGGGCGATCACCACTGGCACCAACGCCAGCGCCATCTGCGTACGGAGCGTCGGGTGGTGCCAGACGTACTTCGCGCCCTCGCTGAGTCCGCCACGCATCGAGCGGTTGGTGGCCGTTTTGAATTGGGGCAGGGCGAGCTGGACGATCGTGATCGACACGCCGATATACATCGCGGACTGGATGAAGAAGTTCTCGCCGGGGCCCATCTTCGCGATCATCAGGCCGGCGATCGTCGGCCCGACGATCCGCGTCACATTGAAGGCCGCCGAGTTCAGCGCCATCGCGTTCATCATGTCTTCGCGCGGGACGAGGTTCGGCACAATCGACTGCCGGACCGGCATGTTGAACGCCCAGCCCACGCCCGAGAGGAGCGTGAAGGCGAAGACGTGCCAGATCCGCACATGCCCGGTCACGATCAGTGTTGCGAACACGACGGAGATCCCCACCATGAACACCTGGGTCGTGAGCATGAGCCGCTTCTTGTCGAAGCGGTCTGCGGCGACACCTCCCACCGGCCCGAGGAACAACAGCGGTAGCGAACGGAAGCCGTTGACCGCGCCGAGCAGGAATGCCGACCCGGTCAGGTCGTACGTCAGCCAGCCGAGCGAAGTCTGTTGGATCCACTGCCCGGAGGAGGAGAACAGCGTCCCGATCCAGAGCAACCGGTAGTTCCGGTGCCGGAGCGACCGGAAGGTGCCGAAGCGCCCGCCAATCGGCGCGACTTCACCTTCGCCGCGAGCGCCCGCGGCTGAATCTGTTGCTCGGACTTCGATTGCCATCTCGCCTGCCCTCGTTGCACCGTCCAGTGACTTACTCTGTCTCACTCTGCCGTTCACGTCAAGGTTTGAGAAGGAATCTGGCCCGTGGTCGCGGGAAATGAAGAGGCCCGCCATCCTCGGCGGGCCTCTTCATGATCGTGGAAGAAGTTACCGGCGACCGGCACTCGCCCCATAGGGGTTGGCGATCTTCGCCTGGCGGGCGGCGTCCTCCGCGCAGAGCACGGACTTCTCGCGGAACCTCACGCCACCCTTAATGACATATGTGCCGCAGACGGCACACTTGCCTTCGACGCCGTTCTCACCCCACTTGTAACCGTCCGTACGCGGTCGCAGTTCTGGTGGGATGTACCCGGTCGTCACCTCGGCCTCTGCGGCCTTCGCCGCGGCTGCGGCAGGGTCCTTTTTCGCGACGGTCGCCGTGACCGGGGCGTTGCCGACGCGCGAGCGGGCGGCGGCGCGGTCGGCGTACCAGAGGGCGTTGATCTCGATGAACTTCTGCTGGTCGGCGGGGACGCCCGATTCGGGGAAGATGGCGTTCACCGGGCAGGCCGGTTGGCAGGCGCCACAGTCGATGCAGTCCGCGGGGTTGATATAGAGCATGGCGTCCGTGCCGGGCTCGAACTGGATGCAGTCCACAGGGCAGACAGAGACGCAGGCCTGATCCTGGGTGCCGATGCAGGCCTCGGTGATAACGAACGCCATAGATCGCCTCCTCCGGCGCGCATCGCGATCCTACCCACGCCTGCCGGAGCCGTCGAGGAGGCATGGTGGAGGCATGGTGGGCGATCCTCACGCGTCAGCGGGGTATGCTCGCCACGCCTGAGGCCGCGACTCGCCGCGGACCGATATCAGGCTGGAGGCCCTGGTGACCGAATTCGTCGATTGGCTCTACCGAGTCGGTGTCTACGGCTTCGCGCTGGCAGGCCTTGTGGGCGGCCTCTTCTGGTTGAGCCGTCCTGACGCGGACGGCCGGCGGTGGGCGGCAAAAGCCCGCAACAACTACTACGGCTACTGGCTGGTCGCGGTCGCCTTCCTCGCGCAGTTCATCTCTGTTGGCTCGCAGAACTACATGATTGGCTCGTTCACTCGCCCGATGACGGAGGAACTGGACTGGTCGCGCTCGGAGTTCGTGTTGGCGCGCAGCATCGGCCAGTTCATCATGGCGTTCACTGGATTCTTCATCGGCGGATACGTCGATCGCCACGGCGGCGCCAAGCTGATGCGCGTAGGGGTGTTCATCCTCGCGGGCGCGACCTTCCTGTGCGGATACGTGCAGGAGCTCTGGCAGTGGTGGGTGCTCAACGGGCTGGTGGTCACCACCGGGGCCGCGATGATCGGCAACCTGGTCGTCAACGTGACGCTTTCCAAGTGGTTCGTCGAGAAGCGCGGCCGGGTCGCCTCGTTCGCGGCCATGGGCGTCTCGTACGCCGGCGTGGCGCTGACGCCGCTCTCCGCGACGCTGGTGGACGCGGTTGGCTGGCGGACAGCCTGGCACGTGCTGGCCGTCGGCGTGCTCGCGGTAATGTTCCCTCTCTCCTTCGCGATGCGCCGCGCGCCGGAGGACTACGGCCTGCATCCGGACGGGAAGACGCCCGAACAGATCGCCGCCGGCGGCGGCCGCGCCGCGGCCGCGGACTTCGCCCTCTCGATGACGCGCCAGCAGGCGCTGCGGACGACCGCCTTTTACTTCATCGTCTTCGGGTTTGGTCTCGGCGCGGTGTCTATTGGCGTCATGCTGGTGCAGACGGTGCCATTCATGGAGGACGCCGGGTACAGCCGGAAGGTGGGCGCGGGGATGATCCTGCTCACCTCGATCCCCTCGTTGCTTTCCAAGCCGGTGTGGGGCTGGATGATCGATCGCGCAGACGCGCAACGCCTCTCGCTCATTGGATTCACCATCAACGCGGTATCGCTTGTGGTCATCGTGCTCACGGTGCGCAACCACGCCGATCTCGGCGTGGTCGTCGGGTTCTTCCTGCTGGGCCTCGGGTGGGGCGGGCTGATCCCCCTGCAGGAGGTCGTCTGGGCCTCTTACTTCGGCCGGCGCTACCTCGGCGCGGTACGGAGCGCAGGGTTGCCGTTCTCGCTCATCATCGGGGCGAGTTCGCCGTTCCTCACGTCGTTCTATTTCGACAAGGTGGGGAATTACGACGGCGCGTTCTTCGCGGTCGCGGCGCTGGCGCTCGTCGCCGTGGTGCTTGTCTCCCTGGCGAAGCAGCCAAAGAGTCGCCGCGAGGGACAGCCCTCCACCGGGGTGGCCGCCGCGGGCTAACCCCCGCCGATCAGCCGCAGCGCGATCGCTTCCGCCAGCGCGCCTCGACGCAACTCTTCGAGGTCCTGGCTCTCGTCCGGGCCGTGGATCCGGCTCTGAGGCTCGCCCACGCCCGTGAGCAGGATTGCCGCGCCCGGCTGCGCTGCCGCCAGCGCGGCCACGAGGGGGATCGAGCCGCCGACACCGATCTCCACGGGCGCGCGGCCCCATGCCTCCGCCAGCCCGGTGCGGAACGCTTCGAACGCCGCTCCCGCCGTGTCGAGGCGGAACGGCGAAGCCATCGAGCCGCGTGTCACCGTCACCTCCGCGCCCCAGGGCGCGTGCGACTCCAGGTGGGTGGCCAGCGCGTCCATCGCGGCGGCCGGTTCCTGGCCCGGCGCGAGCCGGACGCTGACCTTCGCGCGCGCCACCGGTATCAGCGCGTTCACCGCCTCGCTGATCCGGGGGGCGTCGATCGCCAGCACGGAGACGGCGGGCTGGAGCCAGAGCCGCGCGCTGAGCGGCCCCTCGCCGATGAACCGCGTGCCCTCCAGCATCCCGGCGGCCTCCCGCAGGTGCGCCTCGTCTTCGTCCACGGGCGCGACACCCGCACGGACGAGGCCAGTGATGGCGACGCGTCCGGCGGCGTCGTGCAGTGTGGCGAGCAGCCGTGCGAGCGCGGAGAGCGCATCCGGGACCGCGCCGCCGAACTGGCCGCTATGGACGGCGGCGCGCGCCGTCCGCACCTCCACCTCGCAGTCGACGAGCCCCCGCAGCGAGGTAGTGAGCGCCGGCTCTCCGGCGCGCCAGTGCTCGGAGTCCGCGACGACGATGACGTCCGCGCGCAGGAGCGGCCCGTACCGTTCGATGAAGGCAGCCATGTGCGGCGATCCCTGCTCCTCCTCCCCCTCGAAGAAAACGCGGACGGTCACAGGGAGCGGGCCGCAGGCGGACAGCGCCTGCAGCGCCGCCAGGTGCGTCGCGATCCCGGCCTTGTCGTCGGACGCGCCGCGTCCGTAGAGGCGTCCTGCACGCTCGACCGGCTCAAAGGGGTCGATACTCCACTGGGAACGCTCCCCCGCCGGCTGCACGTCATAGTGCGCGTACAGCAGCACGGTGGGCGCACCGGCGGGCCCACTGTGCTCCGCGTACACCGCTGGCGCGGCTCCCGGCACATCGAGGAGCCGCACGCCTTCGAGGCCCGCCTCGTTCAGCAGCGACGCGACGGCCTCTGCGGCCGCGCGCATCGCCGGCGTGTCTGCGCCCTCCGCGCCGATCGAGGGGATCCGGACGAGTCGTTCGAGCGCACGGCGTGCGGCAGGGAACGCCGCGTCCACCGCGACCGTTAAGTCAGCATGACTCTGCCTTGCCATCGTGCCCTCCTCGCCCGCGTATGTGGGTGGCCGGAGCGTAGCGCGCTCGTCGTGCCGGAGGGCGGCGGGTATCCTCGATCGATGGATTGCGAAAGCACGTACGTGCAGGCCGTCTCGCATGCCCGGCCCTGGCGCACGCGGACGTGGGCTGCGCTCGCGGGGCTGCTCGTCCTGCTGTTCGCCGTGTTGCCCGCGCCGGCGCATGCGGCGACCGGGCCGCACATCGTCAGCGCGGACGGCGATTGCCTCCGGATGCGCGCGACGCCAGGGCTCAACGGGGCGCTGATCTCCTGCCTTCCCGATGGGTCGCAGGTCTTCGCCCTTGGCGAGTCGCAGGATGCCGACGGGATTCGTTGGGAACGGATCAGCGTGGGCGGTCAGACGGGCTGGGTGGCTAGCATCTACATCGTCCCCGGGACCGCCGCGCCGGCGCCGGTACCTACTGCCGTGCCGGTTGCGGCGACCGGGACGATCACGGGTACGGTCTCGTCGTCTGGCGGAGTCTCCCTCGTCGTATGGACCGGCGGGTATATCGAGGCGCTGGTGAACGTGGCCCAGGGACAAGGGTGCGGCGTGCGCTCCGTCTGGGTGAGCCGGGGCGGCACGCTCGTCGGTTACATCGCCGGAGCGCCGTCGTTCGTCAACGAGACATGGAACGCGCAGATGGGGACTGGCCCGCTGCCCGAGCTGCCGATCATCCTCCTCTGTTCCGCCGGCGGTACGGCCGCACCACCCACGACGCCCGCGCCCGCGCCCGTCCCGGCGACCCCGGTCGCCACGCCGACGCCGCTTCCGCCCACGGGTGCGGCGCCAGGTACCACGTTCCCCCGCGATATCCCGCCCGGCCCCGCCGGGAACGAGTAGGCGCGCGTTACCCTGCTCGCGGGAGGCCCCGTGGACGGATCCGCACCCGCAGCATCTCCCCCCATTGAGGCTGTCGAGGCCGCTCCATCCTCCGGATCGCTCCGCCGGACCTTCGTGCTCACGCTCGGCGGCACGCTGCTCCTGCTGATGCCGATGCTGGTGGGCGCCATTCTCTTCACCCGTGGCGACGTGGGGGACTCGCCACTGACCGCCGAGGCCGCCCGCCCGTTCGACCTCCCCGGGCTGCAGGGCGGGCGGATCACGCAGGAAGCGTTCACCGGCCGCGTCGTCGTCGTCAACGTCTGGGCGTCATGGTGCGGCCCGTGCCGCGAAGAAGCGCCGGTGCTCCAGCGCCTGGCGCGCGAGCCCTCGTCCGCCGCGTTCTACGGTATCGTCCGCCTTGATGACCCTGCGCTGGCGCGCGCTTTCGCGCGGGAGAACGGACTGGACTACCCGCATGCCGTGGACAATGGCACGTTCGCGCGTGCCCATAACGTCACGGTGCTCCCCACCACGCTCATCTTCGCCGCGGACGGCTCCTTCGTGGGCCGCATCGAAGGCCCGGTGAGCGAGGCCCGTCTGCGCACACTGATCGAGGATGCCGCCGCGATGGGGCAGCGGCCGGCGGCGCCCCGCTAGAGACGGTCTGCGACCAGCGCGGCATACTCGTCGAGCCGCGCGCGCATGATGTCGAGCGTGAGGTCGGTGCGCCCGTAGGCGTGATATGCGCCGAGGATGCGCGTGCCGTCTTCGCCGGCGCTGCTGTCGAGCAGGGCGAGCGCGTCGCACAGGGCATCCGGCGCGCCCCCCGAGGCCTCCCTGTATGCCGCGAGGAACGCCTCCGCCGTCTCGGCCCCGTGCGTGGTGGCGATGTCGCGGCGGCAGTGGCCCACGTCGAGTCCCGCTACTCCTCGGCAGGCGTTCGGCCAGTCCACGATCCCGCTGACCGCGCCGTCCTCCCACAGCACATTGCCTGGGTGGTAGTCGCGGTGCAGCAGCACCGTCTCCCCCGTCGGTTCGAGGTCGCGCGACGCCTCGATCAGCCGCGCCCATGCCGCGTGTTGCCGCGACCAGCGAGGCGGTTGCAACCCCCGCGGGTCGTGCCAGCGTTGGTACACGTCGTCGAGGGCCGCGCCATCGAGCCGGTGGACGGCTGCGATCGCCTCCGCCAGCCCGCGCACCCACGCCCCTACGTCAGGCGGCGTGAGCGTGGGGCGCCCGTCGAGGCGCGTCATCAGCACCGCCGGCACGTCGCACGCGACACCTGTCTCGTCGACCGCGACGAGACGGGGAGCGACGACGCCCCACGCGCCATCGAGGGCTCGTAGCGCGGCGGCTTCGGTGCGCGGGTACTGCGGCTCCTCCGCGCGCACCTGCGCGTCCGTATACCGCCGCAGCACGAGCGCGAGCGGCGGTGCGCCATCCCGCACCACCTCGACCGCGTGCAGCGAAGATGTCGTCGCCCCCGCGAACTTCCCGAACACGCGCACGCCGCGCGTCCCCGGCACAGCGGCGCGTACCCACTCGATGGCGCGTGGGGGAAGGTCGTCGGTCATGCGGGGAGGGTAGGGCCCGGAAACAGAGGAAGCCCCCGCTCCGCCTGCGAGGGCTCCCATACCGGGGACCGTGGTGCG
>QZJI01000034.1 GCA_003599735.1 Dehalococcoidia bacterium
TGAGTTGATCATCGGCGACCGCTCCATCGGCAAGACGGCCATCGCCATCGACGCGATCATCAACCAGCGCGGCGGCGATGTGATCTGCATTTATGTCGCCATCGGTCAGAAGGAGGCGAAGGTCGCCCAGGCCGTGGCCGTCCTTGAACAGTTCGGCGCGATGGCGCACACCATCGTCGTGTCGGCCTCGGCCTCCGAGTCGGCGGCGTTGCAGTACCTCGCACCGTACGCGGGCGCGGCGATGTCCGAGTACTTCATGGCCAAGGGCCGTGACGTCCTCATCATCTACGACGACCTGACGAAGCACGCCTGGGCGTACCGCGAAGTCTCCCTGCTGCTCCGCCGTCCGCCAGGCCGCGAGGCGTACCCGGGCGACGTGTTCTACCTGCACTCCCGCCTGCTCGAGCGCGCCGCGCGCGTGACTCCGGAACTCGGTGGTGGTTCGGTGACGGCGCTCCCGTTCATCGAGACGCAGGCCGGCGATGTGTCGGCGTACATCCCGACGAACGTCATCTCGATCACGGACGGCCAGATCTTCCTGGAACTCGACCTTTTCAACGCCGGCGTCCGTCCGGCCACCAACCCCGGCATCTCGGTGTCACGTGTGGGCGGCAAGGCGCAGACCAAGGCGATGAAAAAGGTCGCCGGTACGCTCCGCCTCGACCTGTCGCAGTACCGCGAGTTGCAGGCGTTCGCCCAGTTCGGCACGGACGACCTGGACGCCTCCACCCGCCGCCAGCTGTTGCGCGGCGCCCGTCTGACGGAACTGCTGAAGCAGCCGCAGTACCAGCCGTTGAGCCTCGGCCAGCAGGTCTCCGTGCTGTACGCGGGCGTCAACGGCTACCTGGACGAGGTGGCGGTTGAGAAGGTGCTGGACTTTGAAAAGGCGTTCCATGGGTACATGGGCGCCAGCCATTCCGACCTCCTGAATACGATCACCACCACGGGCGACCTCTCCGCGGAGTCGGAAGAGCGGCTAAAGGCCGCGATCGCCGATTTCAAGGCGACGGTCGCGTACTAAGGGACCGGGGAAGGCACAGCGATGGCTGGCGGCGGTTCCGTCCGCGCGATCCGCGACCGAATCAAATCGGTCCGGAGCACCGCGAAGGTCACCCGCGCGATGGAGCTCGTCGCCGCATCTAAGATGCGGCGGGCGCAGGATCGCGCCCTCGCGTCGCGCCCGTACGCGGAACGGATGACCGCCGTGCTGTCGCAACTCGCCGCCTACACCGGCGCGGGCGACGGCCAGGCGCTGCACCCGCTGCTGGAGCAGCGCGCCGTCCAGCGCGTGGCCTACGTCCATGTCACCGCGGACCGTGGACTCGCTGGCGGCCTGAACGCGAACATGAACCGCGCTGGAGCCAGCCTTGTGCTGCGTCACCAGCCGAATGTCACCTCGATCACGGTGATTCCCGTCGGCCGCAAGGGCCGCGATTTCTTCATGCGTTCCGGCATGCCGGTCGCCGCGGAATTCACGGAGCTCGGCGACTTTCCGGACTTCGAGAAGGTGCGTCCGATCGCGAAGATCGTGATGGACGACTTCCTCTCCGGAGCGGTGGACCAGGTGTTCATCGGCTACCAGCGATTCGTGAACGCTGCCGTCCAGCGCCCGACGACGCGGCAGATCCTGCCGATCGTCCCGCCCGAGGGTGAGGACGGCGCGTCGAAGGGTGCGGACTTCATCTTCGAGCCGTCGCCCGAACGGCTGCTGGAAACACTGCTGCCGCGCTACGTGGAGATGCAGGTCTACGCGGCGGTGCTCGAGGCCCGCGCCTCGGAGCAGTCCGCCCGCATGGTCGCAATGCGTCAGGCGACAGACGCCGCGAACGAGATGGTGGGCGCCCTGACGCTGGCCTACAACAAGGCTCGCCAGGAGTCGATCACCGGCGAGCTGTTGGACATCGTCGGCGGCGTTGCCGCCCTGGAAGCGAAGTAGGGATCGCGGGACCGCAGGGTCACCCGCGCAGGAGGCTGACATGGCAACCGGAACCATCCGCCAGGTCATCGGAACCGTTGTGGACATCGAGTTCCCGCAGGGCGCCCTGCCGGAACTCTTCAACGCGGTGAACATCGACCTGAGCGGCAAGACGCTGGTCGCCGAGGTGCAGCAGCACCTGGGGAACAACTGGGTGCGCGCGCTGTGTCTGGACTCGACCGACGGCCTGGCGCGTGGAGCAAAGGTGGAAGACACCGGCCGCGCGATCTCCGTCCCCGTGGGCCCGAAGACCCTCGGCCGGATCTTCAACGTCATCGGCACCCCGCTTGACCCGGGCGAGGCGATGCCGGCGGACATCGAGCGCTGGCCGATCCACCGCGCGGCCCCGACCTACGCCGACCAGGAGACCTCCGCGAACATGCTGGAGACGGGGATCAAGGTCATCGACCTCGTCGCCCCGCTGCCCCGTGGTGGCAAGGTCGGCCTGTTCGGCGGCGCCGGCACCGGCAAGACCGTCACCAACACGGAGTTGATCCGTAACCTCGCCGCGGAGCACGGTGGTCTGTCAGTGTTCGCCGGCGTCGGTGAGCGCTCGCGCGAGGGCAACGACCTCTGGCACGAGATGCGGGAGTCCGGCGTGCTGGACAAGACCGCACTGGTCTACGGACAGATGAACGAGCCCCCGGGAGTGCGCCTGCGCGTCGCCCTGACCGGCCTCACGATGGCGGAGTACTTCCGGGACGCCGAGGGCCGCGACGTGCTGCTCTTCCTGGACAACATCTACCGCTACACCCTGGCCGGCATGGAAGTGTCCGCCCTCCTCGGCCGCATGCCGTCCGCCGTCGGTTACCAGCCGACGCTGGCCACGGAGATCGGCGCGCTCGAAGAGCGGATCACCTCCACGAAGAAGGGATCCATCACTTCCTTCCAGGCCATCTACGTCCCCGCGGACGACTACACGGACCCGGGTGTGGCGACGACGTTCGGCCACCTGGACGCGACGGTCACGCTGGACCGCGGCCTGGTCGAGCAGGGCCTGTTCCCGGCCATCAACCCGCTGACGTCGAACTCCCGCATCCTCGACCCGCTGGTCGTGGGCCAGGAGCACTACGACGTGGCGCGTGGCGTGGTCCGCACGCTGCAACGCTACAAGGACCTCCAGGACATCATCGCCATCCTTGGCATCGAGGAACTGTCGGACGACGACAAGCGTACGGTCGCGCGCGCCCGCCGTATCCAGCGGTTCTTCTCTCAGCCGATGTTCGTGGCGGAGCAGTTCACCGGTACACCGGGCCAGTACGTCTCGATCGCCGAGACCGTGCGCGGCTTCAAGGAGATCCTCTCCGGCGCGCACGACGAGCTGCCGGAGCAGGCGTTCTACATGGTCGGCACCATCGACATGGCCGTGGAGAAGGCGAAGGAGATGGCAAAGGCGGACTAGTCCGTCTCGCCGTCCCGCACCGAGGGGAACCCGATGCCGCTCACACTCTCCATCGTCACCGCGCAGCGCACCGTCCTCGAACGAGGCGATGTGACAAAGTTGGTCGTGCCGACATCGGAAGGCCAGATCACGTTGCTTCCCAGCCACGCCGCACTCATGACGGCGCTCGGCGGGGGCGAGATGATTGCCTCGCACTCGGGCGGCACGGAATCATTCGCCATCCACGGCGGGTTCCTCCAGATCGTGGACGACGAAGTCTCCGTGCTAGCGGACGCCGCCGAGCATGTGCTCCAGATCGACTTGGAGCGCGCCGAGGCGGCCCGGGCCCGCGCGGAGGCCCGCCTGACCGGGCGCGACTCGAACATCCCGCCGGGTGGCCTGGATGTCCTGCGCGCGCAGTCTTCGCTCCAGCGCGCGATGATCCGGATCACCATCGTACGTCGGCGTCGTCCGACAGGTGTCCCGTCAATGCGCCCATAGGCTGCAGCGATCGAACGAACCCACGAGGCCGCCGAAGCGGGGCCTCGGGTGAGGTCCGGCATACCGGGCGCATGACTTTTGGCACTCTCATCACGCACTTGTCCGCGACATCCTTCATAGGGGACGCCGTTCAGCCGTCCCGGATGGAGGGGCGCAATGGTCACGCTTACCCGGTTCATGAACAGCATGCTTGGTCGCCTCGCGCGAATCTTCCTCGGGCTTGTCCTTATCGCCATCGGACTTCGCGCCGGCGGCGGGGGTGGGTACGCGGTCGCGGCGGTGGGTCTCATACCGATCGCGTTGGGCGCGTCCGGCCACTGCATGCTGGAGGCGGTTTCGGCTTCGGCGCGTAGCGCCATGCGCCGTTAGGCGGTTCACCCGTATCCTTGCGCTGGGCTGAGGCCCGCGCGAGGGATCGCATGTCTGACCGAGACCGGTATGTCATCCGCGGAGGCCGCCCGCTGCACGGGCAGGTCACCGTCTCTGGTTCCAAGAACGCCGCCCTCTACGCCCTGGCTGCGGCCCTCCTGACGCCGGACACCGTCAAACTGCGCAACGTCCCTCGCATCGCGGACATCGAGGAGATGGCTGCCGTCCTCCGCGCGCTCGGCGCGGAGGTCACCATCGAGGGTGAGACGGTGATCCTGCGCGCGGCCACGTTCACCACGACCGTCGCGCCCGCCGCCCTCGTCGCGAAGCTCCGCGCGTCGTTCCTTGTCGTCGGCGCGCTCCTCGCGCGGGCGGGAGAGGCGACGTGCGTCAGCCCCGGCGGCGACGTCATCGGCAGCCGGCCGCTGGACGTCCATTTCACGGGTTTTCGCGCGCTCGGCGCGGATGTGAGTGAGCATGACGGGCAGCATGTCGTGCGTGCGTCGCGGCTGCGCGGCGCACGGATCTTCTTCGACTACCCGAGTGTCCTCGGCACCGTAAACGTCCTCTTTGCCGCCGTGCGCGCCGAGGGCCGGACGACCATCATCAATGCCGCCGCTGAGCCGGAGGTGGAAATGGTGGCGGAGATGCTCGTCCGCATGGGCGCACGGATCACGGGCCACGGCTCCGCGATCATCGAGGTCGACGGCGTCGACCGCCTGGGTGGTGTCGACTTCACGGTTATCCCGGACCGGCTGGAGGCAGGCACCTACCTGCTTGCGGGTGCCGCCACCGGAGGCGACGTGCATGTGACGAACGCGCGCCCGGAGCACATGGACTCGCTCATCGCGAAACTGCGCGAGGTCGGCGTCGAGGTCGACACCGCCGGCGGCATCCAGGCCCATTGCCCCGGTCCGCTGCGTGCCACGCAGGTGCAGGCCGTCCCCTACCCTGGCTTTCCGACCGACCTCCAGGCGCCGATGACCGCCGCCCTCCTCCGCGCCGCCGGTACCTCCACTGTCCATGAGCGTGTCTATGAGCGCCGTTTCGACTACGTCCAGCAACTGCATCTGCTCGGGGCAAAGATCGAGGTTGGCGCGAACGGCATCGCCACCATCCACGGCGGAGAACCGCTGAACGGCGCGGCGGTGCGTGCCCTCGACATCCGCGCGGGAGCGGCTGTGGTCGTCGCTGGGCTCGCCGCGACGGGGGAGACGGTCGTGGGGGGCGTGGGACACCTGGACCGCGGGTACGCCGACCTGGAGTCCCGCCTGAGGTCGCTGGGGGCTGATATCACGCGGCGGGTGGGCTGACCCCGCCCCTCATTGAGCCGCACCCCGGCGAGCGGTACGCTCCCCTCCGCTTTCGGGGCTTCCCGAGTTATCCACAACGAGTATCTTCAGCAGTCGCCCGCACGGCGCTGATTGGTCCGCCACCGGATGTTCACCAAACGGATTGGCATCGACCTCGGCACCGCAAACGTGCTGGTCGTCGAGCACGGCAAGGGCGTCGTCCTCGACGAGCCTGCTGTCGTCGCCATCGCCGAGCGCGACAACACGGTCGTCGCTGTGGGCGAAGAGGCGCGCGCGATGCTTGGACGTCACCCCGGCTCGATCCAGGTCATCCGGCCGATGCGGGACGGGGTGATCGCGGACTATCTGATCACGGAGGCCATGCTCCGCTTTTTCATCCAGCGCGTGATCGGCCGTTTCACCATCGTCCGTCCTGAAGTCATGATTTGCGTCCCCGTGGGCGTGAACTCCGTGGAGCAGCGCGCCGTCCGCGACGCCGCCGAGGCCGCGGGCGCACGACGTCCCGCGCACCTCATCCCGGAGCCCCTTGCCGCGGCGATCGGCGCGGAGATCCCCGTGGGGTCGCCGCGCGGCCACATGGTCGTGGATATCGGTGGAGGCCGGACGGAGGCCGCCGTAATCTCGCTCTTCGGCGTCGTCGCCGCGGAGTCGGTGCGGGTCGCGGGCGACCGGTTGGACGACGCGATTGCGCAGTACATCAAGCGCCGCCACAACCTCGCGATCGGCGAACGCACCGCCGAGGAGGTGAAGATCCAGATCGGCTCCGCCGTCCCGCTTGAAGAGGAACTGGTGGCCGGCGTGCGCGGCCGCGACCAGATCACCGGCCTGCCGCGCACGATCTCCCTCCGCTCATCAGAGGTCACCGCCGCGATCCAGGAGCACCTGGGCACCATCGTCGCGACGGTGCGGCGTGTGCTGGAACGCACGCCACCGGAACTTGCCTCGGACGTGATCGACCGCGGGATCGTGCTGACGGGCGGCGGGGCGTTGCTGCGCGGGATCGACGATCTGATCCTGCAGGAGACCGGCGTCCCCGTACACATCGCGGACGATCCGCTGCGCTGCGTCGCGAAAGGCGCTGGGATCGCGCTCGACTACATCGACGTGATTGAACGGGCGCTACCGACGGAAGAAGAGGCGCTGGTCGAGGGCTTCGCGCGCTAGACGGAAGCCGGCAGCTAGATGCCCCGGCGCTGCTTCAGATGGTACGTCATGCTCTGCAAGAAGAGGACCGGATTGATGTGCCGTACCTCTACGTTGGACGGTGTCTGGACTCGGTTCGGGGTGTAGTTCAGAATCGCATGCACGCCCGCGTCCACCAGGGTGTCCACTACATCCTGCGCGAATTCGCCGGGCACCGCGACGACACCGATATCCACCGCGGTCTTCTTGAGGTCGTCCTCCAGTGAGGCGACGTCCCGGACGCGCTGTCCCTCGATCTCCGTACCGACCAGATTGGGCGCCGCGTCATACAGGGCGATGATGTCGAAGCCCTGGCCTTCGAACCCCGGGTAGGACGCGATGGCGCGTCCCAGGCGGCCGATGCCGATCACGATGACCTTCCACCGGCCATCGAGGCCAAGGATCGCCTTCAGCTCTTCTTGCAAGCGCGGCACGGAGTATCCGCGGCCTTGCTTGCCGAACCGTCCGAAGTAGGAAAGGTCTTTGCGGATCTGGGCCGGCGTCACGCCGAGCTCTTCGCCCAGTTCCTGGGACGAGACGACCGCTCGGCCTTCCGCATCCAGCCGGGAGAGCAGCCGATAATAGAGCGGCAGTCGGTCGACGACGACGTCAGGGATTTCGATTGGCACGTTTACCCCCGCCCAGGCGCACTCCCACAGATCATGCGCGCTTGGTCGCATGTGCGCAATTTCACAGGCGTGACAGAATAACCCCGATCATCTACTGGCCCCTTGGTGAGCCCCTTGGTGAGCACTGCCTATGACCGCTCCGCAGACTCCTGCGCCCGACCCACGGATTACGCGGCTCCTCCGCGAGGGGCCCGCCGCCACCGTCTTTGTGCCTGTCCCGGCCGGTGAGTTCACCCTCGGCTCCCACGAACGCACGGATGAGCAGCCCCTCCGCCGGGTCCGCGTCCGCGCCATTGAAGCCGCGCTGACGCCAGTCACCAACGCCGAATACGCGCACTACCTCGAAGCCACCGGCCACGAGGTTCCGCGCTTCTGGTCGGATCCGCGCTTCAACGCTCCGGAGTGCCCTGTTGTCGGCATCTCCTGGTACGAAGCGGTCGACTACTGCGTGTGGCTCTCTGAACTCCTAGGACGCCCCTGTCGCCTCCCGACGGAGGCTGAGCGTGAATGGGCTGCCCGAGGTGGGGCCGGCACTCGCTACCCCTGGGGAGACGAGCCGTGGACGGAGGGCGTGCATGGTCTGGGCCCGGCGGGGAACGACCGGCCACATCCGGCCGGCACCACGCCACCCAACGGCTATGGCCTCTTTCACATGGGCGACAACGTCCACGAATGGTGCCGCGACTGGTACTCCCCGAGAGCGTACGCCTCGTTCGAGGGTGAGCCCGTTGAATCGCCTGAATACTCCAAGGAGACCGTGCGACGCGCGTCGCGGGGTGGATCGTGGCGGCACCACGTGAAAGTGTCGCGCGTCGCGGCGCGCTCTTCACTGGGCCCCGACCGGCAGTACAACGACTACGGGTTCCGCGTGTACGCGGAACCGCTGCCCGAAGCGCAGCCGTGACCGCCACCGTCATTGTCCAGCCGTGGCTCGCGTGTGACGCCGCGGCCGCGGCGGCGCGCCTCCGTGGCCGCCCTGGCCTCGCATGGCTGGACTCGTCGTTGGTCGAAGGACGGCTCGGCCGCTGGTCGGTTGTCGCCTCCGACCCGCGTTGGACGCTGACGGGGTACGAGGACGGTGTGCTGCTGGAATGCGCCGGCGCGCCACGCCGTCTCGGGCCGGGTGCGCTGCATGCTTTCGCCCGTCTCGTCGAGCGCGAGGGTGCGACGCTCCCAATGGACGCTCCGGATGGCCTCCCGTTCGCGGGGGGTGCCATCGGCTACCTCGGGTTCGAGTTGGGGCGGGAGGTCGAGCGTGTCCCCGCCACCACGCGCGACGACACTGGCGCGCCGGTGCTCGCCTTCGGTTGGTATGACGCGGCGCTCGTCTGGGACGGCGTTGCTCAGCGCGGCTGGCTCGTGGGACGGCTCGAGGCTGTGGCATCGCTTCGCGCACGTCTCGAAGCGGCCGCGGGGCGGGAGGCCAGCGTGCCGCGCGCGGGCTCCGTGGGATTGTTGCGATCCAACATGACACGTCGCGCGTACCTCGACGCCGTCCAGCGCGCCCAGGCATATATCACCGCTGGGGATATCTACCAGGTCAACCTGACGCAGCGGTTCTCCACGGTGACTGATTTCGATGGTTTCGACCTCTACCGGCGGCTGCGGGCCATCAGCCCCGCCCCCTTCGCCGCCTACCTCGATGTGCGAGGCGCGTTCGGCGGTGTCGAGGTGCTGTCCTCGTCACCGGAGCGCTTCCTGCGTGTGGAGGGCGCGCGCCTGGAGACGCGCCCGATCAAGGGCACGCGCCCGCGCGGGGCGACACCGGTTGAGGATGCACGGCTGGCGGCGGAGCTGCGAGCCAGCATGAAAGACCTCGCTGAGCATGTCATGATCGTGGACCTCGAACGGAACGACCTCGGGCGCATCGCCGTTCCCGGCACCGTGCGTGTGCCCGAGTTCGCGGCGCTTGAGTCCTACCGTCAGGTGCACCACCTCGTATCCACCGTGGTCGCGGAGCGCGCCCCGGACGCTGGCTTGGAGGCGACGCTGCGCGCCACTTTCCCCGGTGGCTCGATCAGCGGTGCGCCCAAGGTGCGTGCGTTGGAGATCATTGACGAACTGGAGCCGACGGTGCGGGGTGTCTACTGCGGCAGTATCGGTTACGTCTCCGCGCACGGACCGGTCGACCTGAACATCGCCATCCGCACGATCACCATCGCGGACGGCGTCGCGCACTTCCATGTCGGCGGCGCGATTGTCCACGATTCCGACCCCGAAGCCGAATACGCCGAGACATTGGCGAAGGCGCGCGGCATGGCCCGCGCCCTCGGCGTCGCGCTGCCGGACGAAGTCGCGGTCACCGAGACCAATGCTGCCGGTGCCGTCCGGTGAGCACGCAACCGCCGATGGCCTGGGTGGGCGATCGCATCGTCCCGCGCGCGGAGGCCATGGTCCCGCTCGATGACTTCGCCGTCCGCTATGGCGCTGCCTGTTTCGAGACAATGCTCGTCCGCAATCGCGCCGTCTTCCGGCTGGAGGCGCATCTCGCCCGCCTCGCCTACGGCCTGCGCGGTATGGGCGCCGATCCCCCCTCGACCGAGGCCGTGCGCACGGCGATTGATGCCACGCTGCGCGCAAACGGCCTCGTCAATGCGTCGCTGCGGCTCGAAGTGAGCGCCGGCTCGGGGCACACGCCCGACCTCGATGCTGTCACGTCGCCGCTGCTCACGCTCACGGCTGGACCGCTGACGCTGCCCCCTGGACCGCCGCGGCTGCGTATCGTCTCCGTGCGCCTCGACGAGCACCGTCCGCTGCACCAGGCGAAGACGGCGAACTTCCTGACCTACCTCCTGGCACGTCGCGAGGCGCGACACGCGGGCGCGGACGACGCCCTTTTACTCAACCACGCGGGCGAAGTCGCGGAGGCGGCGACCTCGAATGTCTTCATCCTGCTGCGCGACATCCTCGTCACACCTGACACCGATGCCGGTCCGATCTCCGGCATCACGCGCGCTGCCGTCATCGAGGTTGCGCGTTCCCTCGCCATCCCCGTAGAGGAGCGCCGGGTGACCCTCCATGACCTGGGGCGTGCGGACGCCGTGCTGCTCACCAACAGCATTGCCGGCATCCTGCCCGTCGCCGCGGTGGAAGGTGATCGCCCGGCGTCCCCTGAGCTAGTGGACTGGCGCCCGTCCGCGACGCCGTCCCGTGTGGTCGCCCGGCTCAACGCCGAATACGAGGCGCTGGTAGCCGAGGAGTGCGGGATTGCGAGGCGCGGCGGCGGGGCGTAGAACCGCCCGGCGACCCGCACGAGAGGAGGACGGCGATGCCGCTGATGGACCTGGGCGATGCCACCATCCATTACGAGGAGCGCGGCTCCGGTCCGCTCACCTTCGTCTTCTGCCACGGCCTTGGCGGCAGCGGCGAGGGTTTCGAGCGCGACGACATGGACTGGTACGCGCAGCACTTTCGCACGATCTCGTGGGACAACCGAGGCCTCGGCCGCTCCGCGCCGTCCGCCAAGTACTCCTTGCCGCTGTACGCCGCCGACCTGACGGGGCTGTTGAGGAATCTTGGTGTCGAGAAGGCCGTTGTGATGGGCGTCTCATGGGGCGGCGTGGTCGTGCAGCGGTTCACCCTCGACTACCCGGAGATGTGCGCCGCGATTGTGCTCGACTCCACTTCCAGCGAGAGCAACCCGCGTGCCAGCGACAACTGGTACATGCGCGGGGAGGTCGCCCGCCTGGGCGCGGCCGCGCTCGAAGGGAAGTCGCTCGCGCCTGCCTTCGAGGGGCACGCGACCGTCTCGGCCGCGCAGGTGCGCGTGAAGCCAGAGCATGTGGAGTCGTACGTGGCGCAGGCGCGCACGGTCGCCGCGCTCCGGGAGCATCCGCTCACCCCCTATCTGTCCAAGGTTGCCATCCCGACGCTCGTTGTCGCGGGCGGTCAGGACGAGGTCGCTGGCGCGGGCGGCTCGGTCATCATCTCTCGGCTGATTCCCGGCTCGCGGCTGGAGATCCTGCCGGAGGCGGGCCACGGCGTGTACCGGCACGCTCCGGCCGAGTTCCGCGCGATCCTCCTCGACTTCTTGCGCCAGCGCGGGCTGATGCCATGATGCGTGGATGAGCAGACCCGGCCCGGAATACGATCGCTACTTCGAGGGCAACCGCGCGAACTGGGACGAGCGCGTCCCGATCCACCTTGCTTCGCGTTCCTACGACGTGACCGGGTTCCTGCGTGGCGAGAAACTGCTCACGCGCGTAGAGCGCGAGGAGATGGGAGACGTCCGCGGGAAGCGGCTCCTTCACCTCCAGTGCCACTTCGGCATGGACACCCTGAACTGGGCCCGTCTGGGTGCCACCGTGACGGGCCTCGACCTCTCGCCAGCCGCCATCGAGGCTGCCCGACGCCTTGCGACGTATGCCGAGATCGCGGACACGCGGTTCATCGAGGCGAACGTGTATGACGCGCCGGCGGCGCTGGGCGGCGAGACGTTCGACATCGTCTACACCGGCATCGGGGCTGTGAATTGGCTGCCCGACATCAGGGCGTGGGCGCGCGCGGCCGCCGCGTGCGTCACACCGGGTGGGTTCTTTTACATCATGGAGTGCCATCCCGTGCTCTGGTCGCTCGACAACACAGGGGCGGAACCAGGGTTTTCGCTGAAGTATCCGTACTTCGAGACGGTGGAGCCCGGGTACATCGCCGGCGATGCGCTGACGTATACCGACGGGCCGCCGCTGACGCAGTCGCCGGTCTCCTACGAATGGAACCACGGCCTCGGCGAGACCATCGACGCGCTCCTGCAGGCCGGCTTGCGCCTCGACTTCGTTCATGAGCACCGCGAGGTGTACTGGCAGGCGTTGCCGTGGATGGTGCCCGGCGAGGACCCGAGGGCGTGGGTGCTGCCCGAGCATGCCGAGCTCGTCCCGCTGATGTATTCGCTGCGCGCCTCGAAGCCCGCCTGAGACTGCCGGGCGCCTCTGCTACGCTACGGACGGCGCGCCGCCGTGCGCGCGACAGCCGGAGTCTGAAGTGACCTACGTCATCCTGCTGGTCGTGCTGATCGCGCTCTCCGCGTTCTTCGCCTCCGCCGAGACCGCGTTCCTCTCCCTTCAACGGATGCGCCTGGCCCATATGGTGGCGGAGCGCGTCCCCGGGGCCGCGCGGGTGCAGGCGCTGGTTGAACGCCCGCGGCGTCTGCTCTCCGCGATCCTGCTCGGCCAGAACATCGCCAATACGGCCACAGCGTCCGTGGGCACGGCGTTCATGACGCAACTGATCACGGACGACGGCCGCGCGATCCTCATCGCCACGCTGGGAGTCGCCCTCGCACTGGTCGTCTTCGGCGAGGCGGGCCCGAAGACGCTCGCGCTCTCTCATGCCTTCACGATCAGTCGGGTATTCGCCTGGCCGATGACCGTTTGGGTCATCGTCACGCGCCCCGCGTCGTGGCTGCTTGACCTCATTGCCCGCGGGGCGCTGCGCCTGTTCGGCGGCGGGATCGACGAGGCGGATGCGGCGCTGACCGCGGCGGAACTGCGCACGGCGATCCGGCTGGGCGCGGAGTCGGGCGCGCTGGAAGAGGAGGCGTCCGAGCACCTGCTGGGCGCGCTCACGCTCCAGCACCGCCAGGTGCAGGAGATCATGGTCCCGCGCGTGGACATGGTCGCCATCGCCGTCGACGCCCCGACCAGCGAGGCCGCGCGGACGCTGGCGGAGGCGGGTTTCCTCCGTCTCCCGGTCTACGACGGCACGCCCGACCGCGTCGTGGGCTACCTCCACCTCTCCGACCTGAACGCCGCGCAGGTGCGCGGCGCGTCCGGACGCCGCGCCCGTGACCTGATGCGCACTGTCCCCTTCGAGTCCGAGCACGCTTCGATCGCGCGCGTGCTGGACGTGATGCAGGCCAGCGCCTCGTACATGGTGATGCTCGTGGACGAGTTCGGCGCGACCTCCGGCCTCGTGACGATCGAGGACATCATGGAGGAGGTCCTGGGCGAACTTCGCTCGGAGTCCGGTTTCGAAGAGGAAGAGACGCCGGTCACCGCCGAGGGCCACAACGTCGTCGACGGGGCGATGCTCCTCGCCGACCTGGAAGGCGACCTCGACCTTGAATTTGAGGAGATTGAGGCGAACACGGTCGCCGGCCTTGTCCTCGCGCTCCTCCGTCGTTTCCCGGCGATCGGCGAGTACGCCGACTACCACGGCTACCGCTTCACCGTGGTCGCCGCCGACGAACGGCGCATCACGGAGGTCGCGATCGACCGCGTGCCCGCCGAGGCGAATGCGTGAGTGACTTCTACTGCGACGAGGCTCTCTCCGGTCGGACGAGGGTCGAGGTTGTGCGTGACACCCCCCACGTCCTAGCGTTTCACCACACGCGACCGGCATATCCCGTGCATGTCGTCGTGGTGCCGAAGCGACATATCCCCTCGCTCGTCGAACTGCCCGCGGACTCCGAGATGGCTGCGGAGATCCTCCGCGTCCTCGCCGAGGTCGCAGACGAGATTGCCCTGACACACGGGGCGGCGAGCGTCGTCACCAATCTCGGTGCCTACCAGGAGTCGCAGCACCTGCACTTCCACGTCATCGTGAGGGAAGAGTCGTGACGTCCCGTCCTCCGCTGCGCGCGGTGATCTTCGACTGGGGCGGGACGCTTTCGCACTACGCCAACATCGAGTTGCTCGACATGTGGCGGCTCGCGGCCGGCCACATCGCGCGGCACGGTGGGCGTGACCCGGATGCCGTCCTCGAACGGCTGGTCGAGGTGGACCTGCGACTGTGGGAACGCACGGCCGGGGACGCGCGGGCGTACGCGCTGCCCGACATCCTGCGCGAGGCGACCCGTGAACTGAGGATCGACGTCACCGAGGCGATCATCGAGGAGGCCGGCACGCACTACCTCGACACCTGGACGCCGCATATCCGGCACTTCGACGATGCGCGCCCGACCCTGGCCGCGCTGAAGGAGCGGGGACTGCGCGTCGGCATGCTGTCGAACACGCACTGGCCGAAGACCTACCACGAGCACTTCCTCGAACGGGACGGGCTCGCGCCGTACATCGACACGCGCTGCTACACGAGCGAGATGACGCACATGAAGCCGCACCCTGAGGCTTTCCGGCACGCCCTGGAGACGCTGGGTGTGGAGGCAGCCGAGGCGGCCTACGTGGGTGACCGGCTGTTCGACGATGTCTTTGGGGCGCAGCGTGCCGGCATGCGTGGCGTCCACCGTCCGAACCCCGGCGTCCCATCGCACGAGGGCGTTACGCCCGACGCGACCATCGAGGCGCTGGCGGACCTCCTCCCGATCATCGACGGCTGGCGGTAGTCCTCGGATCTGCCGCGCTCAGGCATCAGGGTTTCCCCCGCTCACGAGGCGCGATGCTCCTCCCGATACTCCCCGGAGCGGCTCCAGCGATGGAGGCGCAGGCGGAGGCGAGTCATGCCAGTCTGGGCAGTGGTGCTAGTCGTCGTAGGCCTACTTGGCGTGCTGACGTTGCAGGACGTCACACAGCGCGGGCATGCGATCCGGCGTGTCTACCCGCTCGTCGGGCGGCTGCGCTACCTCGTGGAGCGCGTCGGGCCTGAGTTGCGCCAGTACATCGTCACGAGCGACCTCGAAGAGCGGCCGTTCAACCGGGCGCAGCGATCATGGGTGTACCAGAACGCGAAGGGCGTCGACGCCGCGGTGGGCTTCGGCACGCAGCGCGACCCGTCCGCGCCGGGCAGCTTCCATTTCCTCCCCTCGCCGTTCCCCACCCTCACCGAAGAGTCGCCCGCGGATCCGTACCCCGTGGTCATCGGGCGTGACCGCCCGAGGCCGTTCGGCGTGCGCTCGCGCGTGAACATCGCGCCGATGTCGTTCGGAGCGCTCTCCGCGGCTGCGGTGAGCGCGCTCGCCGAGGGCGCGGCTCAGGCTGGCGCCTACATCAATACGGGCGAGGGTGGCCTGTCGCCGTATCACCTGTCTGGCGGCGGCGACGTGGTGTTCCAGATCGGCCCCGCGAAGTACGGCGTCCGTACGCCCGAGGGCGACCTCGACTGGGCGCGTGTCGAGACGTGGGGCCGTCACTCACAGGTACGCGCCTTTGAAGTCAAACTGAGCCAGGGGGCGAAACCGGGCAAGGGCGGCATCCTCCCCGCCGCGAAGGTGACGCCAGAGATCGCGGCGATCCGCGGGATCCCGGCCGGGCATGCCTCGCATTCGCCGAACCGCTTCACCGAGTTTTCTGACGTGCGCGGTCTCGTCGACTTCGTGGAGCGGATGAAGGCGCTCGTACCCGTCCCGGTCGGCGTGAAGGTCGCGCTGGGCGAGGTGGGGTTCATCGATGAGCTCGCCGCCGAACGCGCGCGTACCGGTCGGGGGCCGGACTACATCTCCGTGGACGGCGCGGAGGGAGGCACCGGCGCGGCGCCGCTTTCGCTCTCCGACCACATGGCGTTGCCCTTGCACGACGCCATCGTCGAGGTGGACGATGCCTACCGTCGCCATGGCGTGCGCGACCGGATCGTGATCATCGCCGCCGGGCGCACGATCACCGGCGCGGACGCCGCGCAGTCGATCGCACTCGGCGCCGACCTCGTCAACGTCGCGCGCGGGTTCCTCTTCGCCCTCGGCTGCATCCAGGCACTGCGCTGCCACGAGAACACCTGCCCCAGCGGCGTGGCCACCCAGAGCAAGTGGCGTCAGCGCGGGCTGGTGCCCGAGCAGAAGGCGCCCCGGGTCGCCAACTACGCGCGCGCCGTGCAGGAGGACCTGATGGTCGTGACGCGCGCCGTCGGCCTGCGTTCGCCGGGCGAACTGCGCCGTGAGCATTTCGAGGTCGTGGTAGACGTCGGGCGGCGGATGAAGGGGAGCGAACTCTACCCGTACCCGCCGCTGGCGCTCCGCGCGCTGGAGGAGACCGACACCGAGGCGTTCCTCCAGTGGGCCTCGTAGCGTCGAGCTAGGCTCGCGCCTCGCGCGACCAGCGCAGGTAGCGCACCACCAGCGCGAGGACGATCGCGACGGTGGTGAGGTTGGCGATCCGCCGCACCTCGCGGTCACCCTCGAAGTTCAGCAGCGACATCGTGACCGTCACCGCAAGGCACACGAGCAGCGCCCCGACCAGCGGGTGCCGCGCCACCATCGCCGCCAGGCCGCCGTCGTGGGCGTAGGCGCGCAGCACGAGGACCACCCCGAGCGGGAGCAGCGCCAGCAGCGCGGCCAAATGGGTGATGACGAACATCACCCGCCATGCGTTGCCCTCGGCGAACAGCAGGATGCCCGTCGACACGAGCGCCATCACTGTCCCCACGCCCAGGATGCGGAACCAGCGGTCGGCGGTGAACAGCGCCCGTTCGCTCATAGTTGGCCCTGCCTGTGATCGAGGTATGACGGACGCTTGTTACGCGACGCGCGACTGCCGCTGGGCCGTCTCGTGGTCGAGCAGCCAGCGCTTCCGGTCCATGCCGCCGCCGTAGCCCGTCAGAGCGCCCGTCGAGCCGACGACGCGGTGGCACGGCACGATGATGGAGATCGGGTTCTGCCCGTTCGCGGCGCCGACCGCCCTCGATGCCGTCGGGCGGCCGATCGCGGCCGCGATCGCGCCGTACGAGGTAGTCACGCCGTGCGGGATGGGGCGGAGCGCCTCCCACACCTGGCGCTGGAACGCGGTGCCACGCGGCGCGAGCGGCAGGTCGAACTGCATCCGCGCCCCGGCGAAGTACTCGCGCAACTGGCCGAGGGCGGTCGAGGCGGCTTCGGCGTCGCGGCGTACGGGCAGCCCCGCGTCCACCGACAGCCGCACGGCGGACCGCTCTTCGTCCCGAGGGTCATTCATGAACTCGACGCGATGGACGCCGGCCGTGGAGCCACCGACGAACAGCGTCCCCACCGGCGATTCCAGCAGGTCGTACCAGGCGTATGCCGCCGCGGGGGCCGCCGTCGGGCTACTCATCCTCGAGGTCACGCAGTTCCCGCAACTCGTCGAGCTGCGTGAGCGCGTCCGACGCTTCGGGCCACTGCGCGACGTAGCGTGGGAGTGTGTAGTTGAGGCGGTAGTGCGGCATGTCGCAGCCACCGTTATGCGGGGAGCACTCGTGGTCCGGGTCCAGATGCTCCGTCAGGCGGGCGTGCAGTGTGTCGTTCACGGGGTCTCCTCATCGCGTTGCCGTGCGTCGATCCTACACCGCCTGCCCGCTCCGATCTGCTCCGCCGTGGCGCCAGGCAGAGCCCGATCGAAGGCGGGTATACTCCCGCGCATGCCTGAATCCAACGTATTCACCGCCGTCCAGACCGAATCGGACGACCCCGCCTGGTTTGAGGTCGAGCGTTCGATCATCGGGCCCGCCGGCGGCCGTGTCGTCGTCCGGCGCGCCGCATCGACCGAGGAGCGGGTGGCGTTGCTGCGCGACGCCCAGGCCGTGCTGGTGGGCGGGGCGCAGATCACGAGCGCCGTCCTCGACCAGTTGCCGGGCCTCGAGCTGATCATCCGCTACGGCGTCGGCCTGGACTCGCTCGATGTGCCCGCCGCGACCGCGCACGGGGTGGTGGTGGCGCACTACCCGGACTTTTGCCAGCCCGAGGTCGCCAACCACGCGATGATGCTGCTCCTCGCCGTCGCACGGAAACTCATCCCCCACGACCGCGCGATCCGCGCCGGGCAGTACCGCGCGCCCGGGATGCCAGTCGTGCCGTCGATCACGGGGGAAACCCTCGGCGTCGTCGCCCTGGGGGCGATCGGGCGTCAGGTCGCCCAGCGGGCGCGCGCCTTCGGGATGCACGTCCTCGCCTACGACCCGTACCTCGATGCCGCCGCCTTCGCTGAGGCTGGCGTCGAGCGCGCCGCGACGTTCGAGGAGCTGCTGGCGCGCGCCGACCACGTGACGGTGCACACCCCGCTCACCCCGGAGACGCACCACATGTTCAACCGCGAGGCGTTCGCGC
>QZJI01000003.1 GCA_003599735.1 Dehalococcoidia bacterium
GGTCACGACCGCGGGGGGCGCGGGCGGGGCTGCCGGGAGCTCAGGAGCCGCCACCACGACGTTCGTCACGGTCGCAGTACATGTCACCTTCGCCCCACCCCCGTTTCCAGAGCCGTTGCACTGGTCGATGTTCGAGCGAGCCACCGATGCCGACGTGGAACCGGGTGTCACCGTGCAAATGAACGCAACGTTCGTCCCGCCGTTGCCCGAACCGTTGCACTGGCCAACGGTGGACGCGGCAACCGATGTAATCCCCGGGGAATTCACCGGCGTACAGGTCCCGGGAGCGCCCGGGCCAGTAATCACCGAACCCACGCACTGGTAGACGAACGCCGCCGAGGGGGCTTCGACCGGACTCCCCGTGAAGCGGTTGGTGATGGTTGCCGTGCAGATCACGACCCCACCGCCACCATTGCCGGATCCATTGCACTGCTGCACATTCGTGATCACCTCGGAGGAGGTCGTCGTGGTCGTGGTGCAGGTGCCGGCCCCCGCGTTGATCGGGCCTGCGGCTCCGACGCACCGGGTCGCGGTGACGGTGGATGGCAGCGAGTTTGAGTAGGCGCCGGTGCTGGTGAGGTAGTTCACGATGGTGACGGTACAGGCGATGCCCTGGCCGCCGACGTTGCTCGCGGCGTCGTCATTGCACTGCGACACCGGGGCAGCCGCTTCGCTCACAGAGGTCCGGCCCACCAGACCGACGGCGAGCATCGCGACTGCGAGGACAAGCATCGCGCCGGTCGCCAGCTTGCCGCGGCGGATGGCCATGTAGGTGGGAATACGATCGGTCACCTGCAGATCTCCTTCGAGCCCGCACACCTTCTCCTACCCCCCGTCACAGCCCCGTCACAGCCCCGTCAGGCAGCGCCCACATTGGGTGCGCGACCCAATGGCGAAACAGATCGCTCACCACTCGGAACCGATCTGGCGTGAATGTTCAGGTCTTCGCAGAGTCTGACGAACCTGACGACCCTCTACCCCGACGAGCAATGAGGCATCGCGAACGGATTTAATACGTATCAATTACGTGTCTCTCCAACGCACGAACGTGCCGATCCACAACAGTCAGACGATCCACGAAGCGGATCGACGTCCAGGCCGTCCAGATTGGCATATAGTCTTGAAGTGACGATCGTCACGCTTGACGAGGAGAGTCAGTTGATGGCTCCTCGGTGCAATCTCAAACTGTGCATCCTCGGGGGCCTGGCGCTCCACACGGATGAACTCGCCGCGGCCCCCACGACCGCACCTGAAGCGCAGCGCCTGCTCGCGCTGCTTGCGCTGCGTGACCGCCCGGTATCGCGATCGGCTGTCGCCGGTACGCTGTGGCCTGACGCAACGAACCAGCACGCACATGCCAGCCTGCGCTCGGCGCTTTCCCGCCTTCGCGCGCCGGTCCGCGAGGCGATTGTGATCACCACGACCGACCTGGCGTTGTCGCCTGCGGTATCCGTCGACCTCCGAGACGCACGCGCCCTGGCCAGACGTCTACTCGACAAATGCGCGACACCATCAGCGGCGGACCTGAGCCCGGACGCGATCCAGACCCTTTCGGTCGATTGCCTCCCCGACTGGTACGAGGACTGGGCGATCGTCGAGTCTGAGGAGTGGCGCCAGCTCCGGTTGCACGCGCTGGACGCGCTGTCGCTCCGCCTGTCGGCGGCCGGCCGGTTCAGCGACGCCATCGCCGCCGCCCTCGCGGCGCTGCGGGCAGAACCGCTGCGGGAGAGCGCGTGCGCGGCGCTCATCCGGATCCACCTTGCAGAAGGGAATCAGTCCGAGGCGATCCGCACCTTTGAGCGGTTCCGGAGGATCCTGGCCCGGGAACTGCACATCGAACCGACCCCGGCGCTGCGGGCGCTGCTGGAGGGGTTCTGACACCGTAACGCGCAGGTGACGCGACGCGGCGCAACGTGTCGTCATGGCCAAAGACCGAACTTCCCTCCTGATCATCCGCGCCTGGATCGAGGCGCATCCCACGTCGCCGTTGCGCGTCACGATCCGCAGTACGACGGACGTGGACGCCGGCTTCGACAGCACGGTAAGCCTTGCGGACGGCGAGGCGGTCCTGACGGTCGTGCGGTCCTGGCTCGAAGACATCCAGGCCAGCATCGTACCGCCACCAGCATGAGATCCGAGGCGATCTCACGCCCGCGTCAGTCCAACAGGCACACGGCCCAGTCGAGCGGCCAATAGGAAAGGGCGTATCTATGTCTGACAAACGCACAGGTAAGAAGGCGAAGAGGGCACCGGAGCCGAAGGCGTTGCCGGGCTCCGAGAACGGCACTGCGGCAGGCGTTGCCGCCCCTGCGCCGGCACGACGGCGGTAGACCCGGACCGTTCCGCCTCGCCCTACGATCATCCGCACCGCAACTGCGGAGAAGGGCGGGTCTCTATGACCGGGCTGCGCCACTGGTTCGGGGAGGTGCGTTCGGCGAGCGGGATGGTGCGCTGCTTGCGGCCGGAGCGCATCGACCCGGCCACCGGCGCGATCGTGCGGACCGATGCGGAGGACACCTTCCAGTTCTCGCTGACCTTCGAGAAGGGGGTGGTCGCCTCCATGACCGCCTCGAGTGCGGGCGGGCCAGGGACGGGGGGCCGGACGTTCATCAGCGGATCGGAGGGTTCGCTGGTCGCGACGCAGCGCGGGCCGAACCCGGAGCCCGACGGAGTGGTCCTCAGCGCCCAGGTGGGGACGCGGGAGTTTGCGGAGTTGCCGATGCCCTCGGCATTCCGGCCGTTCGACGACGAGCGCGACCACCGGCTGGTGGCGTTCCGGTTGCTGGTGCGTGAGTTCGAGCGGGGGATCCGCGAGGGCTCGTCGCCGGCACCGTCGTTCGAGGACGGGTGGCGCTGCCAGCAGGTGATGGACGCGACCCGGGAATCGTCCGCGACAGGTCGCACGGTCGCGATCGGCTAGGGACAGACACCCACCGGACGCCGAGTTCGCCGGCGTACGCTATCCGCATGCTGCTTCGCGTTGCGTGGGCACCGTGCATGCTTCTCTTGGCGCTCGCACTCGGCTGTGCCGCGGACGGCACGCGCGAGGCTGTGACGCCCTCTCCGCACCCGCCGACGGCATCACCGGCGACCGCGACACCCACGACGACAGCCTCGCCAGCGCCCCAAGCCGTCGACATCCGGGCGAGCCGGCTGGCGATCCCCTCGCTCAGGATTGATGCGGAGGTCCAGCCGAGCCTCGTCGTGCCTGACACATCGTTGCCTACGCCGGGCTGTCCCACGCCGCCGTCCGGCAGCACGACGTTCACGGTGCCCGCGCAAGGGATCGCGACGCCGGTCGAGAAGATCGACGGGCTGGAGAACAAGGCGTGGATCTTCGGCCACAGCCGCTGGCAGGGCGAGCCGGGTGTGTTCTTCCGCCTGCAGGACGTCAACATGGGTGATGAGATATTTGTCGACGGCGTCGACCGCAGGACGGGCGAGCGGATCACCGGTCGGCGGTTCGTAGTGAGCGGGCTCTACCTCACCGACATTGAGGCGGGAGGAAGGCTGGTCACGGCGGCGAACCCGGCGGAAGTTCCAGCGAAACCGGTCGTCATCCTGCAGACCAGCGTGCGGGAAGACGGCGCGAATAAGCAGTGGATCCTGGACCAGCAGAAGGTCATGGCAAAGTCACGCAACATGATCGAGGGTGACATCAACGACCCCTGCAAGTACCTGCTGCTCTTCGTCTTTGCGCAGGCCTCGTAAGGCCGCGCTTCAGCCGCGGCAAGTACACTCGGCCGTATGAAAGAACGACACATCCAATGGTGGTCAGTGGTGGCTGGAGCTTTGCTCGCGCTCACGGGCGCAGTTTGGGCGCTTCAGGGCGCGGGAGTACTGGGCGGCAGCGTGATGAGCAACGACACGCAATGGCTCGTGGTCGGCATCCTGGTCGCGGCGCTCGGGGTGTGGCTGGCGCGGCGCGGGGTCACGCGCCCGTAACCTCAACGGCATCCCACCGCTCTGAGCGAGTCCCTGACCCGCCGCGACCTCACGGCAGGACCAGCGGCGTGTCGTCGCGGTTCGCCCACTCACCCATCGAGCCGTCGTAGTTCCTCGCGCGGTCGTTGCCGAGCAACGTGAGGATGAACTGGCCGAATGCGCCGCGGATGCCGGCCTGGCAATAGGTAACGGTCTCCGCATCGGGGTCGAGGCCGGCAGCCCGGATCTCAGCTCGGATCTCTTCGATCGGACGGAACCGGCGGGACGGTGGGCCCTGCATGAGGCGCCGCCACTCGAGGTGGTGTGCGCCGGGGACGTGACCGGTCCGCCGGTTGCCTCGACTGTTGGTGCCGGTCCACTCCTCGTCGGAGCGTGTGTCCCAGATGGCGGGCGCTTCTCCCTTGGCGACCGCGTCACGCAATTCCTCGACGGAAATGGAACAGGAGGTATCCGGACGCGCGGTGAATGTGCCCGTCTGCGGATGGGGCGGCGCTGAGGTCACGGGGCGGCCTTCGTGCAGCCAAGCGTTGAAGCCGCCGTCGAGCACGCGCACATCGTGGTGGCCGTAACGGCGGAAGACCCACCAGACGCGAGCCGCATGAAGCGAGGCATTGTCATCGTAGACGATGACCGATGTGCTGTTGGAGACGCCCCATGAGCGCGCAAGTGCCTCGAAGTCGACAGGGGGCATCACGAGGAGCGGGTTCTCGCGACCCTTGAGATACGGGTGCGGAACACCGGATGCACCCGGGATGTGCGCTCGCTGGTAGGCGAGCGGTTCACCGGCATCGACGAGGACGAGACCGGGCTGTTCCAGCCTCCCGGCGAGCCACTCGGTGCTGACGAGCAAGTCTTTACCTTGGTACATGACAGCCTCACTCCCTCCCACCGGCGTGGCCTGGCCACCTCGGACGGCGCGACTGTACGCCTCCCGCATGCGCTCGGGATCGTATTGTTCCAGATACCGCCGTCGGGTAGATGGGAGACGGAGAATCCAGTAATGCGGCTCGCCTTCGTCGCCGGAATCATGCTCCTCGCGGCCTGCTCCGCGTCCGGGCCGGAGTCCGCGCTGCCCCCGACCCACCGTCTGACGCCCGACGAGGTGACCCGGCTATTCAGCGAGTGGGCCTGCCCCGGACGCCCGAGCCTCGCGAGCGTACTTGTGCGGCTGTCTCCTGTGGCGGTGGATCCGGAATCGCAGCCCCAGTCGCAAGGCGGACGGTGGATTGTGCTCACTTCGGTGGGATCGGTCTCGTTCCGCGAGTCGACACGCATCTTCGAGCCATCCGAGCAGGCCAGCCGGGCGATCCTCGACCTCCAGGAGGCGGACGGCTGTCGCCCGTAGCCCCTCGCCGTTCAAACGGCGCGCGTGAGTTCGCAAGCATGCTTATCCAGGGGGCCGATGAGGGCCGCACCGCCGATCAAGCGGCGCCAGTTCGTCCCCGAATGGCATCGGACGAGCGTGCTGCTCCGGAGTCAGGCCACGCAACAGGGCGATCAGTGCGGAGCGGTTCGCCTGCATCTCATCGACAAGCTCAGCCATTTCCAGCAGCGCGCGTTCGGCGACCCGTGCCCGATTCCAGTCGTGGACTGCCGCCGCGTTCGGCGGCATGCGCGAAGTCATCGCCATGTTCAGGCATGCCCGCGCCGATGCGGACGCGGACGAGCTGACGCAGGCCGTTGGCGGCCATGTGGGCCGCATCGCGATCCACGAGCGAGACCAAGGCCCTCGAAGAGTTCGCCCAGTCACGAGGCGGCGGTATATCCGGGAGGTGAGAAACACTCCTGAGCAGCGCCCCAGTCAGCACACGCGTCACCTGACGACCTGCGGACAGATTTGCTCCGTTTAATCCCGTCCGAGGTGGGCCGGCAGTGGCCCATTGATCCGTTCGAACGCTTCCACCGCCCCCTCGACCCAGGCGGTGAGCCCCTCGGTGTCCCAGGATGCGAACGCGCCGATCCGGCGTTCGTTATAGCGGTCTCGATACGCCTCCACGCGGCTCCAGAAGTCGTCTCGGTGCATAAGTCGGTACAGCACATGCACGGCGAACTGGCGGCGCAGCAATACCCGCATCGTCCCCCGAAAGGCATACGGGACGTGCGTGCCTTCGTTGCCTAACCACCACCACGGGATCCACTCCCAGTCAGGCCGAGTGCGCCTGAGCTCCGCCCCGAAGTTCAGCGGTGCCTCGAACATTTCGACGACCTCGCCATCCGAGAGGCTTTCGCGGCCTCCGGTGGCGTCGAGAGGCACCCAGGCGAACGGATCAGCGGCCAGCACTCGGTTCGCGAGGTCTGGGCACAGCGCACCGAGTGCCTCACCAAAGAAATAGGTGTGGCCAATGGCGAATTCAAGGATGTCGATGTCGACCGCATCCTCGCGCGGAGTCAAGCCCTTGCCGCGCATTTTCGGAAACCCGGACCGCACACACTGTGCCCTAACGAGCCACATCGGCAGGGTTTCGCGTACCTCGTCGCCTTCGGGAAGAGAGAGGCGCAGGTTCATCATGGTGCGGACCCTAACACTGAGGCGCACGCAACCGGGTCGTGGCCATCACACGCGGGCATGGACCGTCCCCGCCGCCAACAGGGCGGCGATCTCGGCTTCGGAGAACCCGCTGCTGGCCAGCACGTCCTGCGTGTGGCCTCCTAGCGGCGGGGAGGCACGGTGGACCGCCGTGGGTGTATCCGACATCTCGAAAAGAGTGTTCACGACGCGCTGCGGGCCGGTAGTTTCGTTGACCACGTCGACCATCAGCCCTTCTGCCTGGACGATGGGATCCTCCGACATCAGCTCGGGGAAGTTCACGGGTGCGGCAGGGCATCCCCCCGCCTGCAACGCATCCACCCAGTGGTGGACGGTATTCCCACGGATCGTGGTGGCGATCTGATCATGAAGCCGCTGTAACCCCGCCAAATATGCCGGGTCGGAGGCGTTCTCGACCGGACGATCTGTCGGGTCATCAGTGATCCCCAGAACGCGGCGCGCTGAGGCGCGCGAGTTGGGTGTGAGCGCGCCCAACATGATCACGCCGTCCGATGCCTGGTAAGCGCCGGAGTAAAAACGGAGCGACATGGTGCTGGAACGCATCCCCTGACGTTTTTCGAGCATTTCGCGGTAGGTGCCGCCGCGCACCCGGATCGCCTCAAGCGCCGCGACCATCGGGTCGCGCTGCGTCGAGTCGTAGACGGGCTCGCGCATGACGTTCGTGTCCTGCACAGCAAGGGCGGAACGCAGCAGCGAAGCGTCGATCAGTTGTCCCCGCCCTGTATCGCGACGAGCGTACAGCGCCGCACAAATGGCGATGGCGGAGCCCAGGCCCGTGGTGTAGTCCGCAATGGCTGTCGCCGAAACACTCTCCGGCAATCCGTCAGCATCGACCTTACCGCCAGCGACCATCAGTCCGGAGTACGCCTGCATCATCGGGTCGGTCGCTGGCAGCGTAGCCGCGGCGCTATGGACACCGAAGCCGGTAATCCGGCAGTAGATCAACGCCGGGTTGATCTTCGAGAGCGTGTCGTAACTAATGCCTAGACGGTCCGCGACGCCATGCCGGTAGTTGATCACCAGCACGTCCGCCGTCTTCGCAATCCGCTGGACGACAGCCTGCCCCTCAGGCTTGCTCAGGTCGACGGACAGGCTGCGCTTGCCGAGGTTAAGGGACTGGAACCGCTTACCTTCGTTCGGGACGACGGTGCCGGTGTTGCGGTACGGGTCGCCCTCCGGCGGCTCAATCTTGATGACGTCTGCGCCGAGTTCAGCGAGGACACGCCCGCACGAGGGGCCCGCCACCACCTGGGAGAACTCGATCACGCGGATGCCCGTCAACGGGCCGTGCGTCCCGCCCTGTTCCTGACTCACCTGTGCCGCCCTCCGAAATGTCCGGGCCGAGCCCGCCCGACAAGGACGGGAGCATATTACGGAAGTTGTCGTGACGGGACGCCGCCCCAGCGGATCGCCGGACGAGGCTCAGGCGGGCAGAAACGCATTCTCCGCCCATTGGGCGTAGGTGCCGGTCTCGATCATTCGCTTCTTCACCGTCGTGCGGAGCGTGCGCAATTCCTCGTCGGTGGGTTCAGGCGTTTCAGCCACGTCTGGCTGGATCAGCAGCTCGAAACCGGTCGCGGCCTGCACATCCGCTGGCGTGGTGCCTCGGTGGTACGACAGCAGTACGTACCGCTGGAGGCCATCGTCCCACCGGAGGATCGCCTTTGGCGTGAAGAGCCAGATCTGCTGCTTCATCCGGGTGATTGTGGGGTCGGTCTTCAGCGCCGCGGAGACAAAATCGACCTTCGGGACGAAGGTACGTAGGGAGTGCTCCGTGCGGAAGAGCATCAATTTCTTCGCCGTGTATGCGAGCAGGCCTGAGCCGTACCCTCCCGGAAAGCGCCGGTCCGGTGCGTCCGGGTCGCCAATGACGTGGAGGTTCAGGTTCCCCTCGCCGTCGAACTGCACGCCACTCAAGAAAAACATGTCCAACTTGCCGCGCTGGGCGAGGAAGTGCATATCGCGCCCCATACCCACCCCGTATACGTCGGACCCGCGGATGATGACATCGATGTTCGGCGCATGCGTGGCCTCCGCGAGCAGGATCGCGGAGGCGGGCAGCATCGAGATCGCGCCGCAGGCGACGGTGTCGAAGTCATCAATATGCCGCGACATCAGCACGGCGAGGAGTTCGTCGGTGTTGTACCGGTCCGTCATGTGCTCAGACCCCGTCGACGGCGACGACGGCGGGGCGGGTGACCAACGCCTGATACTCAGCCTCCGTTTTGCCCATCACGTACTTCTCCAGATACGCCTGGAACGTCTCGTCGCTACGGGATGCGGCGATGTATTCCTTGATGTGATCACGGTCCATTTCGTACATGCCGGGGACGCCGGCGGGATGCGCGCCATGCGGGGCGTGCACCACGGCAGTCACGTTCAACGCAGAGATGAACAGTCCGTCCGGGTCATCTTCCGTGACCTGGTCGACGATCTCCTCGGCTGTGACGATTACCTTGGCCGAGGCCTGCGAGATGAGCAGTTCATCACCACCGCGACGCAGGATCGCGTTACCCCAACGGTCAGCCTTGATCGCGTGGCAGATAGCCACATCCGGGTTAATCGCCATCGCGACGACGGTCTTCTCATCCGGGTCGAACGGGTTGTGGACAATCATCATGTCGGTGCGACGCGCAAACACGTCGGTGCCCGCAAGACCTCGGACCGGAATGTAAGGGACGCCCATTGATCCAGCCTGGACCATTGAATAGAGGACGCCTCAGGTGTTATCGAGCGAATAGAGACTGCTCGCCTTCAGGCGCCGGTCGAAATTGGGGGCGATGTCCTGGAAGGGCTCGAAGCCAAACCCGCAGCACTCCAGCACAGACACCTGGCCCGTACCAATCAGGAAGTCGAGGTTGATCGAGCCACCGACGACGCCGATCTCATGTAGGTTCTTCGGACCCTGGCGCGCGATCTCGCGGAGCATCGCCATTGGAGCAGAGGCGAAGCCCGAACTCATCACAACCTTGGAGTCGTCACGGACGATCTTCGCCGCGGCCTCAAGACTGACCAGCTTCGTCCTCATCGGAGTGCCTCCTCGGCCGGTCACCCAGCCCCTGCGCGTGAAATCCCCGGGGTTCACGCGTGAGGATGATAACGCTGGCGTATAGAGTCATACGGGCAGCCCCCCGACAGTGGGAGCGAGGGCTGAGAGGAAGAGCCGGATGAATCTGCAAGCCATCATCGGGCCCGGCGAGCAGGCCCCGGATTTCGACCTCGCGGGCGCGGACGGGGAACACCACGCGCTCTCTCGTGCCCTGCGGGACGGGCCGGTGCTGCTCACATTCTTCCAGCTGGACTGCCAGGCCTGCCAGGGTAGTTTCCTCGCCTGGGACGCCGCGGTCGAGGCCTACGCCGGCGACCGTTTCCAGCTATGGGCTGTCTCGCTCGACGCGGAACGGGACGCTGCCCAGTTTTGGGAGAAATCCGGCGTCTCGTTCCCAGTGCTGTTTGACGACGGTCACAGTGTGGAGGCGTACCGCCTCATATCAACACCCACGCACGTCCTCGTGGGTATGGACGGCCGCGTCATCGCCAGTTACGACGCGTTCGACCGGGCGGCATGGAACGCAATGTTGGAGCACGTCGCAGCGGACCTTGATGTCGCGCCGATTGCACTCGGGCCGGAGGCGGGCGACTTCCGCCCCGGCTGTACGATCCATCAATAGCACACCAGCGCCGGCCCTACTCGAACTTCGGCTGCCGCTTCTCGCGGAAGGACGCGCCGCCCTCGCGCGCGTCCGGGTGGTGGTCGCTGATCGCGGTCTTAGTAGCGATGTCGTCCAGCGCATGCTCAAACGAGGTTTGCGCGGCGATGTAGATCGACCGCTTCAACAGCCGCGTAGCCACCTGCGGCCCGTTTGAGAACTCGTTCGCCATCGCGAGTGCGTGGTCGAGCAACTGGGTGTCCGGCACGACCTCATGCACCAAGCCCAGGTCGAACGCCTCCGCCGCCGTGACGATGCGCTTTCGCAGCAGAAAGTCGAGCGCACGTCCGACGCCGAGCAACTGGACGAGCAGGTAGTGTCCACCCTCGTCCGGCAAGAGGCCGAAGCGCAGCGTGGCGCTGCCCAGCCGCGCGCTCTCGCCGGCCACACGGAAGTCACACGCGAGGGCGAGCGAGAGGCCGGTCTGGATGGCGTAGCCGTTGACGGCCGCGATGGTCACCTTGTCGAGGTTGCGGACGGCAACGTTGACCGATTGCGACAGGACGCGGAGCGCGTCGTACGTGCCAATCGGGGTGCCATGCCCGCGCGGCAGGTCCGGCACCAGTGTGGGGACACGGGCCGCGTCGCCGTAGCCACCAGTCATATCGTCCCCGGCAGAGAACGCACGGCCGGTGCCGGTGAACACGACGACGCGCACGTCATCGTCCATCTGCGCCTGCGTGACCACCTCGACGAGGTCGCGCTTCAGCGCCTGGGTCATCCCGTTCAAGCGTTCGGGCTCATTGAACGTGATGAGCGCAATTCCGCGATCCCGCAGTTCGACCGTGAACCCGCTACACGCCCCCGTCTTCATGGTGTCCTCCCACGATAATCCGTCAGAAGCTCGGGCCCTGTTTCCCCAACACACCGAGCGCGCCGGCGATATAGCCCAGATGCTTCGCGCTGTGCGACACGATCTTGCCGAGGATGAACAGCCGCGTGCGGTCACCCCACGGGTAGACGTGATGCACTACCTGTAGGTAGTCGTCATCCATTGCAGCGATACGCGGCTTCACCGCCTCCCACGCGTCGAGGCCGTACTGAGCCAGTTGGTCGCCTGGAGGGAAGCGCAACGCCCAAGCTTCTTCAGGGGGCATGCTGGTGCCCTGTCCGACGCGGGGGAGGTTCCATTTCACATCGAGCCCCTGCTGCAACCAGACTGGCTGATCGCGCTCGAACACAAAATGCACCAGGTTGTCGACGGTGCGGAAGATGTGCCATGCATCCCAGGCGATCGTGTTGGAGGTGGGATGGAGGCGAAAATGCATCTCCTCCTCCGTCAGGCCTGCGATCCCGACGGCCACCTGGCGCAGGGACTCCTCAGTGAAGTCGATGTGGTACTGCTGAATGGAGTAGGTCACGAAACACCCTCTGCCACGGCCCCATGTTGCGACGCGGGGACTGTACCACGTGTGTAATCCTGATTATCCAGCCCTGACAGTGCCCGGTATGATGCGCCCGGCCTCGCGGGCCGGGAGAGCGCCGATGTCCAATCTCACGCTGCACATCGAGGTCCACGATGGGCAGGGGCCACACCTGCTGCTCGTCCACGGCATCTACTCTGGCCGCTCGCACTGGATCCGCAATTTAGATGGCTTATCCGCATTCACGACCCCGGTCGTCGTGGAACTGCTCGGGCACGGCCGGTCGCCCAGCCCTGAAGCGATCGAGGCGTACCACCCGGACTGGTATGTGGAGGAGTTCGAGCGCATCCGTGAGGCGGCGGGGGCGGATCGCTGGTACACCTGCGGCCAGTCGCTTGGCGCCGCGCTGACGCTCCGCTACGGGCTTCGTGTGCCGGGGCGGATCGCGGCACAGGCGTTCACCAACAGCGCAACGGCGTTCAGCGACCCCGCGTGGGCGGAGGAACGCCGGCAGACGATGCAGGAGAATCTCGCGACCCTGGATCCAGACGACCGCTCAGCGATTGAGAGCAGTCGGATGAACCCCGCGAACAACCAGCGGCTTCCAGAGGATGTACGGACAGCGCTACGTGCGGACGTGGCCCTGCATTCACCCGTTGGTATCGCGCGGACAGCGCTTGGAACGGTCTCGCATGGATCGGTGCGTCTCGCTATCGCCGCGAACACGGTGCCAACATTGATGGTGGTCGGGCGTTTCGAGAAGGCGTTCGAAGAGAACCGGCGCTACGCCGAGACGACCATCCCGAACCTCACGACAATCGAGCTCGATGCCGGACACGGCGTAAATCTCGACCAGCCCGAGGCGTTCAACGAGGCACTGCGCGCGTTTTTCGCCCGCCACCCGATCGACGGCTGATAGCCTGAGGGCGCTAGACAAGGCACTCCGCCGCGAGCGTCGATACCGTCCGACTTCGCTCGGTCGTGCGGGCCGAATCCACGAAGCCGTTGGTCACGAAGCCGACCGAGAGGCCGGTCGCCGGATCGCCCCACGCAACCTGACCGCCCGCACCAGCGTGCCCGAAGGCGCGAGGCGACGCGAGCGCACCGAAGCCGCGCTCCAGCGGGTGGTCACCTGCAACGACCATGCTCAGTGCGCGGTTCACCGGCAGTCCGGACTCATCGCGGTGGTGATCGAGGGTGCGCACCGTAGTCGCCACCGCGATCGTCTCCGGGCGGAGCACGGCATGCGGCCCCGAGTCTTGCGGGGAGACGAGGCGCTGGTAGAACAACGCGATCTCACCGGCTCCCGCGAAGCCTCCCGCGCCCGGGCAACCAGAACGCCGCTGCGAAGGCAGGTTGAAGTGGATGATGGTGTCCGGGTTCTGCGCCTCGGAGACTTCTTTCGTCGGATCGACGGGTACCAGGTACTCAATGTCAGCCGCGCGCGCGTGCATCGCATCTGGCAGGCCGACGAAGAGGTCGGGGACACCCATCGGTTGAGTAATCCGCTGGCGGATGTAGTCGCGGAAATCGAGCCCGGTCTTGCGCGTAATCACCTCGACCAACACCCAGTGCGCGGAAGTCGCGTGGTACTCGAAGCGGCTGCCGGGCTCCCAGTTCAGCCGCCAGCCCTTGATCCGCTCCAGCCGCCCTGCGCGGTCCTCCCAGAGCCGCGGGTGCATCGGTGCGGTCGGGAAGCCAGCGATGTGGAGCATCACCTGCTCAACGGTGATCGCGTCCTTTTCGAACCCCGCGAACTCCGGGATGATTGAGGCCACATGCTCGTCCAGTCGAAGCAGTCCGTCCTCGATGAGCGCCCACATGGCAGTGGCGACCACGCCCTTCACCGCGGAGAAGATGCAATAGAACGTGTCATCGGTCGCCGGCCCGCGCACCCCTCCTCGCGTGACCATACCAAAGGTGCGTACGCCAGCGATGCGGCCGTGGCGGCCGACAGCCACCTGAGCGCTGGGCAACCCCGCCCGGACTTCGCCCTCTACATAGTCATACAACGCCTGGAGCCGGCGCCCGTCGAGCCCGATGGCAGCCGGTGCGGCGATGAACTGCTGTTCGACCACGGGGACCCGCTTTCATACCGACGTCACCGTTCAAAGAGTCAGGCGAGTGAGCCACCGTCGACGGCGATCGTCTCGCCGGTGGTGAATGACGACGCTGTACTGGCGAGGTAGACCGCTGCCCCGGCGACCTCATCCGGTTCGCCGATCCGGTTGAGCGGTGCGCCCTCATTGCCACCACGCGCGCCCATCTGCGGATCCCAGAGCGCGCGAGAAAACTCCGTGCGGATCAATCCCGGCGCGATGCAATTCACGCGGATGCCATCACGTCCCCATTCCTTGGCGAGGACACGGGTCAGCATCACGACGCCGGCCTTTGACACGGAGTAGACGCCGAGTCCGCCTGAGGCGCGCAGGCCTCCGGTCGACGAGATGTTGATAATGCTGCCACCCTGTCCGTGCTCCAGCATCGCCTCACGCGCCATCTTGCTCAGGAAGAAGACCGCACGCAGGTTCGTATTCATCACAGCATCCCAGGCACGCTCGTCCATATTCACCGTGGGACCGAACACCGGGTTGGTGCCGGCGTTGTTTACCAGGATGTCGACTCGCCCGAGCTGACGCTTGGTCTCGTCGATCAGGTTTTGGAGCGCGGGCATCTCGCGGACGTTCGTGGGTACCGCGATGGCACGCCGGCCGCTCGCGCGCAGCGCGTCGAGCGCCTCGTCTAGCGACTCCGGCTTGCGGGCGGCGATGCACACATCGGCGCCCGCCTCGGCCAGCCCGAGGGCGATCGAGCGGCCGATGCCACGACTGCCGCCGGTGACGATTGCCACTTTTCCGGTGAGTGAAAAATCAGCCACGGTCATTGATGCCTCTTTCCTGCGAACAACGGGACCTAGGTCCGACTGACGCGCTGGTGCGCCAAGGCAACAGCATGAAATGCGCGCTCGATACTGCCCTCCCGATCGCCCGGCTCCAGCAGCGGGTGCGCCAGTACCTCGCCACAACCATCCGCGATCATCCGGGTGAGTCGCCCCACAACCTCCTCGGTTGTGCCAGAGACAACCAAATCGTCAAGCATCGCATCCGAATATCCGGCGCTCGCCTCGGGGAACCCGGCCTCACGGAACATGGCGAGGTAGAAGGGGACGTTGGCGTAGTTACCGAGTTGCTGACGGGCGAGCGCGCGCACGGCCTCGCGGTCCTCGGACACCATGATCGGCACATGCGCGATTAGCGGCGGCGCTGGACGGCCGGCGCGTTCCGCGCCACGCCGAATCGCTGGCAACGCTTCCCGGATGAGGTACGACGCCGGACACATCCAGGAGATCGCACCGTCCGTCAGTTCACCGCATACCTCGAACGACTTCGGGCGGAGCGCAGAGGCAAGCAACTCCAGCGGCTGCGGCTCACGGAACGTCGCACGCGCCGTGACATGACGGCCCACAAAATCGACGGTACCGGTCGTCGCGAGCGAACGGATCACCGTGAGGTACTCGCGCAGTTCAGTCAGGGGCGCTTCCCAGCGCACGCCGAAGTTGCGCACCATCCCCGGCTCGTGCGACGGCCCAATGCCGAGGCGCAGCCGGCCCGACGCGATCTGCTCCAGCGCGAGTGCCTGCTGCGCGATGATGATCGGGTGTCGCGGCCAGGTGGGCACGATCGCCGTCCCCAGGCGAATTCGGTCCGTCGCTGTGAGCGCGGCGGCAAACACGGTCAGCGGATCCGCCCCGCCCGCACCACCGATGGTCGTCCAGGCGACCGGGACGCCGGCCATTTCAGCCTGGCGCACCTGCGTCACAAAGTCGTGCGCGTTCAGCGCCTGGATCGCCACCCCCACCGTCGCGGACATCGCGCCTCCTCAGCCTCGTCGCGATGTTACCGCTCCCCGAGGCGTGACTCGCCATCGCCCTCAAAACTGTGCGTCTTCGGTCACTGCCCCTTGAACTGAGGTGCGCGCTTCTCGACGAAGGCCCGCGGGCCCTCCTTGGCGTCCTCGGTCTGCCCGACGATCCATCGCAGCGAAGAGCCGAGGCGCAGCGCGCGGTCCAGCGGCAGGTCAGCCTGCGAGCGCATCAACTCAGTGACGGCCCGCACGGCGACCGGAGCGAACCCGGCGATGCGCGTGGCCATCGCGTGCGCGGTGTCCATCAACTGGTCGGGCGGCACCACCCGGCTGATGACGCCGTAACGCAGCGCGGTAGCGGCATCGAACCGCTCGCCCAGCAGCACGATCTCGGCGGCCAGCGCCTGCGGGATGAACCTCGGCAGCCGCACCGGGCCACCACCACCGGGGAAGAATCCGTAGGTGATCTCCGGCAAGCCAAACGTCGCCGCCTCCGACGCGATCCGGAGATCGCATTGCAGCGACATCTCGAACCCACCGCCAAGGCAGTAACCATTGATCGCGGCGATGATCGGCTTCTTTGTGTCCACCGCGCCAATGCCGCCTCCGGTGGAGGTATTGAACACGTCGGCGGGGCTGCTGAAGCCACGGCCAGTGGCGTTGCGCTCGCGGAGGTCGGCGCCGGCACAGAAGGCGCGACCATTCCCCGTCAGGACGGCGACACGGACCGCGTCATTGTCGCGGACTTCGCGCATCGCATCGGCCAATCCTTCCGACAACTCGCGGCTCATTGTGTTCATTGCCTCGGGCCGGTTGAGCGTGATGATGGCGACGCCGTCCGCCACATCGAGCAATACCGTCTCGTTCATGCTGCGCCCCCACTTCCCCTGCGCCGCGCATCATACTCGGCGCCATCACATGTGGTATTTCAAGCCTCTAAACGCACACGGGAGGGACAGGACATCGCAGGCCAAAGGCTTACGGCATGTTCTGCCAGCCCTCCCGGGGGTGGATGACATCTTTGATTACAATCGTCATTCGTCGGGGCGCACCTGACGAGACGGGAGGGCAAAAGTGGCAGAGGGCCCCCTACACGGTGTCCGGGTAATCGAATTCTCACTGATCGTGGCCGGGCCATTCCTCGGCATGAATCTTGCGGACCTGGGTGCCGACGTGATCAAAATCGAGCCCCCCGAAGGGGAACCGCGGCGTCACGTTGGCGTGGTGCCGGGGACCAGCAAGATCTTCCAGTGGGTGAATCGCGGTAAACGATCGTTGCAGGTGGACCTCAAGAACCCCACGGGCCTCGCGGTGATCCACCGTCTGGTGGCGCAGTCCGACGTCGTCGTGATCAACTACCGACCAGGCGTGCCGCAACGACTGGGGATCGACTACGAGACGCTCTCCCGTATCAAGCCCGACCTGATCTACGCGAACATCAGTGGGTTTGGGCCGGATGGCCCGCTCGCCCGTGATGCGGCCGCCGACATGGTGGCGCAGGCGTACTCCGGGGCGATGGCGGCCGCTGGAAAGGTCGATGACGCTGGCGCGCCCGAGATGATCGGCGGCATCTCCCTCGGTGACACGGCGGCTGGCCTCGCCGGTGCCATGGGTGTGTGCGCGGCGCTCTATCACCGGGCGCTCACCGGCGAGGGTCAGTTGATCGAGTCCTCTCTGGTGCATGCGACAATGGCCCTCGGCGGCACGAACACGATGCGGGAGGCAACCACGGACGCCAGCACGCGTCCGGCGACCATCGAGAAATATGCCGAGGTGCGGCGCAACGGCGGGACGTACGCCGACCTGATCCGTGCGCGGACGGAAGCGCCTGTCCAGCGCCGCGGCGCGAACTATTGGGCGGGGTATAACGCCCGCGACGGCGCGCTGGTGTTCAGCGCGAACACGCCCCCTGGCCGCGCGGCGGTCCGCCGCGTACTGGGGTTCGAAGGCCTCGGAGACGACGACCCGGCGCTCGACCCGAGGGCACCCGGTTTCCACGAGATCGTGATGCGCGAACGGGAAGCCATCCGGGCCCGCCTGCGCGAGCGGACAGTAGCGGAGTGGCTGACGGCGTTCCGTGCGGCGGACGCGCCTGTGGCGCCGGTGCTCATGCCGGAGGAGGTCGCGGATGACGAACAGGCTACGTACTACTTCCAGGATCTCGAACACCGGGTGACCGGCCTCGAACGGCAGGTGAAGCCGATCGTGTCGATGTCGCGTACGCCGACACACATCCGCTTTCCCGCGGACATGATGGGCGACCACTCGGAAGAGGTCCTCCGCGAATTCGGGTATGAGGTGAGTGAGATCGAGGAACTGAAACGCGCTGGGGCGTTCGGCTAGCTGTGACATCCATAGAGGTTGTTAGCACGGGGGAGTGACTGAAGGGGACCTCCCGGAGAAGGTGTGGTTACGACAGCCAACCAGCTCCAGGAGGTCCTTC
>QZJI01000066.1 GCA_003599735.1 Dehalococcoidia bacterium
CGACGGCGAGAGCATTTCGGACACTGGCGTCTTCGGTGGATCGCAAAATCATTACGGCATCCACGGAAAGTCCGATCTTTCGGTCGGCATCCTCGGCGAAACATCCGGGATCGATTGGGCGATGATCGGTCGTGGGCACGGCCCCGCAGGCGGCGGCGTCTCTGGCACGACTGCATACCGCGGCAAGGGCATCGAAGGGCTCTCCGGCTTCGGTGAGCCTGTCCCTGGCCCTCCGGCGCCCCCTCCCGACCCTTCGACCTTTCCGGTGATCGGCGTCTTCGGGGCGGCGAAGTCCCCGGACGGGGTCGCCACGGGTGTCCTCGGCGTCACGCATGACGCCAGCGGCCGGGGCGTTTCCGGAGAAGGGCCCTTCGGTGGCGTTGGAGTGCATGGCTTCAGCACTACCGGAGTCGCGGTGCGCGGCGTTAGCCAGCAAAATTTTGGGGTAGAAGCGTTTTCCGACCAATTCGTTGGTTTGGTCGCTGGAACCGGCGGTCCGAACTGGGCGATCATCGGCCGCTGCGCGCCCGCTGGGGTCGGCGGCATTTCGGGTTTCGCTCCGAGCAGTGTCGGCGTTGAGGGCGTCACGGACGGTCTTGGCGGCGGCGGCATTGGTGTGCGCGCAATCAACAACTTCCGTGACCCCTCAAGCAACACGCTTGCCGCGCGGGCCCTGGAGGTGATCGGACGGCCGTGGTTTGTCTCAGCCCGTCGCTGGGGCTTCGGACCAGGAACGACGGTCATCACCGCGACCGGCGTCGACGGCGCCATGCCAGGGGCAATCGTGCTCGCCACCGTCCAGACCAGCGACGCCGGAGCCTCTGTCGACCACGCCCTGGTGACGGCGCCCGGGACCGTGGAAATCCACTTTGCCAGCCCGTCCACCGGCGGTGGCGAGGTGGGCTTCTTCGTCCTCAACTAACCGGACAGGACCGTCACCGGTCGAACGCGCTATCCCGGCGTAGTTGCGGTATGTCTATGACCGCGGCGGCGAGATCGGCCGCACGCCCTGGCCCTGTTCAGCGGTTGAGATCACGCGAAACAGCCTCAGGCGGGCATCTGGGATGTCGGTCACGAACGAGGCCCATGGAGCTCCGTCCCGGTAGAGCGTTGGGAACCGGGTCAGCAGCAAGCTGGGCAGCGACCGGCCCGGATCACGGATGAGGATGTAGTTGACGCGGTCCACAGGGTCTCGGAGGATTTCCCCGTGGTCACGGTCGCGGTCAGTAATCAATCGCGATTGGTCAGAGACGAATAATTGGACGGACCAGTCGAGCAGGCCGTCGATCAGGACAGACGAGTCCGGGCGAGCGTTGTGCAGGTCGTTGATGATCGCTGCGGTGGCGCGCTGCGCGTCGTAGTCGGTCCCCAGCTGCCGGGTCAGGTTGGCCGGGTCCCCGCTGGCGATCGCGGACGCAAACTGGCGCTCGTCTGCCCCGCCCGATTCACCTGACATCGTGAATAGCGTGGAAACGCATGCGACCAGAAGAGCCGCCGTGCCGAGCGCGTAAATGCGTGCGCGTGTCCCGGCGAGGTAGTCCCGAGCGAGCATTGCAATGAGGATCGGCATGAACCCGACGGGATAGATCCAGAACCGGTACATCACGAGCAACTGTCCACGGTAAATCTGCGACCACTCGAAGAGCGGGCCGATCGCGGCCATCCCGACGAGGAGAGCGGCGACACGGTCGCGTTTCCAGACGGTGCGGATAGCTACCAGTACGAGCAGCGGTATGAAGAAGGGGAAGAGGCCGACGACGCGCCGCACGCTCCAGAGCACGGATGCCACCAGATTACCGTAGAGCGGAGAGAGGATCGGATCGGCGCCCGCGCGGATGGGCGCGGTATAGAACGTGTTGGAGCCGGCCCCCGTCAGGAAAAATAGCGGGTCGCCCGCGAACAGCGTATTCCACATTACCCAGAGCCCGATGCAGTACGAGATCGGCGCGACGAACGAGGTGAGGATCGCCTCCAGATGATCCTGCTGCAGTGGCCGGCTCCAGACCCGGATGATGAGTGCGATCGCTCCTACACCGGCGAACGCCACAGCCTCATACCGGACAAAAAATCCAATGCCTATGTAGAGCGCAGCGACTACCAGGCCGCGCTGTTCGCCTGGGCGCCAGCGCAACAACTCCCTGGTGGCGGCGACGGCAAAGAACAGGAAGATGTTCTCGGTCATCCCGTTGATCGCGGAATAGACGACCAGCGGGTTCAACATCGTGAACAGGACGAGCGGGATACGCCACTGGCGGGGCACGCGCGTCTGCTCCAGTGTGCGGTTGAGGGTCACCGCCAGCATCGCGGAGAAGAGCGCCGACACAATCTGTCCCGCAAATACTGGAGCGGCAAATTGGCCGATCATTAGGACCAACGGGATTTCGAGCATCGAAGGCAGCGGCGGCCAGATGAACCCGATCGCCCCGAGATGTGGATCGCGTCCCAGCACGATGGAGTACGCCTGGTTCACGCGGGAAAGCGCGTCTCCAACCCAGATTTCCGCGATGTAGACGAGCCACCAGCCGCCCGCCAGCGCGGCGACGAACACGGCGGAAAACCACGCGCTGTCCTCCCGAGAGAACGCGAATGTTCCGAGGAACGCGAAGCGGCTTCGCCGCGCCTCGTCACGCTCCGCCCGCGAGCCCAGGACTTCGGTTGTTGCGCTCATCGCCGGGCATTGCCCCTTGCTCTCGCCGCCTTGTTGCAGCGTACCAGCGGCCCGCCCACCAGGGCACACGTCCCGATTGCCGCTGGACGTCTGGCGCGGCTAGGCTGACCTCTACAGCGCGGGGGCGCGGGGGCGCGGGACGGAGACGGCGATGTCGGTCCGTACGGCTTCGGCGGCAACGATTACGCCAGCCAGCTTCGTCCGTGACTTCGTTATCGCGTGCCGGCCGATGCAGTGGCAGAAGAATCTGCTGCTCTTCGCGGCCTTCATTTTCTCGGCGCGTGCCGCGTGGGTATGGGACGATCCGGGCACCTGGGGCCCGCTTCTCTTGACCACCTTCGTGGCGTTCTGGCTTTTCAACGCCATCGCCTCGGGCGAATACCTGCTCAATGACGCTCTTGATGTCGAACGTGACCGGCTGCATCCGCGCAAGCGGTTCCGGCCGATCGCGTCCGGGCGTCTACCGTTGCCTGTCGCCTACGCTGGAGGTGCGGCACTCGTTGCCGGTGGCGTCGCATTGTCGTTCGTGCTCGACGAGCATTTTGGCGTGGTTGCTGCGGGGTATGCGGCGTTGACGGCGACCTATTCGCTGTGGCTGAAGCGGATCGTGATCGTGGATGTGGTGGTGATCGCGTCCGGCTTCGCGCTCCGCGCCGTGGCGGGCGCCGCTGCCATCGATGTGCCGACTTCGCCATGGCTGTTTGTCTGTACCACGCTGGGGGCGCTCTTCATCTCGGTGGCGAAGCGGCGCCAGGAACTGGTGCTTCTGACCGATACGGCGGAAGCACACCGGGGCGTCCTGGGAGAGTACACGCTCGATGTGCTGGACCAGATGTCGTCCGTCTCCGCTTCAGCGACGATCGTTGCCTATGCGCTCTACGTCGTGAGCGCGGAGAACCTGCCGTCGGATCATTCGATGCTGCTCACGCTGCCATTCGTGCTGTACGGCGTGTTCCGTTATCACCTGATCGCGGAACGGCAGCCGGAGAAAAACGCGGACGAACTGATCTCTCGCGACGTACCGTTGCTGATGTCGGTACTGCTCTTCGCGTTGACGGCGCTTGCTGTCCTCATCGCGGACCGCTAGAGCGAGGACGGCGCTACTGCGGGTCCTGCCCCTTCCGTTGGTCGCGCAGGAATCGCTCCAGGTCGTCCAAGATGTCGCCAGTCGGCGGAAGTTCCGCGACAGGCGCATCTGCCGGCGAGGGCAGTGATGGCCGTTGGTTGTCGTACTGCTCTTCCAACTGGCGCACGTACTGCTGCGCCTCCCCGCCTGACTCGCGCAGCACCTCGGCCACCTGCTCGTCGAACCGTTCCGCCTGCTCGCGGAGGTCGGTGAGGTCGGTTGAGGTACCCAGCGCGCGGTCGATCAGGGCGATCTGCGCCAATGCGACGTGCGGGTTGGGGCCGGTGTTGATGTAATGCGGCGACATCCCCCAGAGGCTGGCGTTTTTCCACCCCTGTGCCCGCAGGTGCAGGTTCAACACGCCGACGATACCGGTTTGTCCCTGGTACCTCGACTGCGGCGCTTTGAGGCCGAACGCGGTCTCGAAGTCAGGGTGGGAGGCGGAGAGATTGACGGGCAGGGGGCGCGTATGCGGGACGGGCGAGCCCTGCGCGCCGAGTGTGACGGAGGTTGTGCAACCGGTGTCGCGCAGCATCTCCTCGATCGCCGTCGTGAACGTACGCCAGCGCAGATGCGGCTCTACGCCCGTCATTAGGAGAATATCGCGCGTGGCCCCTTCCGGCCGGGCGATCCAGACGCGGTTTTCTGGCCAGTCGAGAACCCGCTCGCCACGTTCGAGGCGGACACGCGGGCGCTGCACCGTGAAGTCGTAGAAACGCTCGGGATCCATGTCCATGAACGGCGTGCCGTCCCAAGCCTGCACGAGCGCCTTCACGGCGAGGTTTGCCGCACCGGCCTGGTCGGTGAAACCTGAGAATGCCGCGATGAGCCAGGGATCGCGCAGCGGCTTGACCTCAGACAGCGGACGCAGGGCTTCGTGCATCGCGACCTCGCTCTATATCTGGGAGAAGCCGGATCCAGGACGGTCGATGCCCGTGCCCCGTCCGTTCGTGATCCAGCCAAACTCTTGCAGCAGCTGCTGGCTGTACCCCACCCGGCCAGTGATCCGGTCGAGGGGTTCGCTGGCGCATAACAGTGCCGCCTGCGCCATCATCGTAGGCGGTTCCCCCCGCGGGTCGTCCATACCGTCCACCAGGTGGTGGAAGACGGTCCCCGGCGTCGGCACCACCTGGGATGGTGAGAAGCAGGCGACCGTGATGCCGTACTCGTAGACCTCCTGCGCGAGACCCTGGGTGAACCGTTCCAGCGCTGCCTTCGATGCGCCGTACATCACACCGCCGGTCGCCTTCGCACCGGGGTAGGGCCCTCGGCCTGGCCCGATCGCCGCCCCTGAGGAGATGTTGACGATGGCGCCGGATCGCTTCGCGATCATGTCCGGAAGGACGGCACGGGAGAGCATGAACGGGCCGTGGACGTTCACGGCGAACGCACGCATCCAGCGGCTCGCCGGGTAGTCCACGATCGGGATGTAGTAGTTCAGCGCGGCGTCGTTCACCAAAATATCCGCGGGGCCGAAGGCTTCCTTTGCGGCGTCCACCAACCGCACGCAGTCTTCTTCCCTGGAGACGTCCGCCTGCACGGCGAGGGCCTGTCCGCCCGCGTCCTTGATCCGCTGGACGGTGCGGCCCAGCGATCCCTCTAGCTGGTGGTCGCCCTCGTTTACGGTGCGAGCCGCGCAGACCACGCGCGCACCTTGCTGGGCGAACAGTTCCGCGATCGCTTCGCCGATGCCCCGGCTCGCGCCGGTGACGATGGCAACTTTGCCGTCCAATTTACCCACGGCCAGCCCCTTCCTGTGTTCACCGAACGCGGCTCACGGAGTCTAGCGGTGTGCTCCGGGCCGCGCACTTCGTCCCCGCCGATGCGCTCGCGTGCAATCCGCTTGCAGCAGGACGGCCCCCATATGGGGGCCGTCTGAATGTCGACTGGCTGGGGATCAGGGATTCGAACCCCGACTGACAGATCCAGAATCTGCTGTCCTACCTTTAGACGAATCCCCAGTGACTTTCGCAGTATAGAGCGGCTCCCCGGCTTGGGTGAACTCGGGGTACGCCCCTACGCCCGGAGCATCGCGGCCGCGCGCCGGAGCGCGTCGATCGCGCGCGTATCGCCGAGCAGCTCGATCGATTCGAAGAGTGGTGGCGAGACCCGCTTGCCGGTGACGGCCAGGCGGACGAGGGTGAACAGGTCGCCGGCACGCACCCCGGAGGTATCCGCGAGGCCCCGCAAGGCCGTCTCGATGGCTGCAGTCTCCCACGGCGAGACTGCTTCAAGGGCCGCCGCCGTCGCATCGAGGGCGCGTGCGGCGCCGGGGGCATCGCCCTTGAACCGCTTCTGCAGGAACTCCTCGCGAGGCGGGGTGGGTACTTGGTCGACGAAGAAGAAGTCGACTAGGGCGGTCACGTCGCCGAGGGCCTGGATCCGCTCGCGTACAAGCGGTGTGATCGCTTCCACGAAGGCGCGGTCGAGTGGTCGCAATACCTCGGGTGGGAGGTCGAGTTCCAGCCGCCGCGCGAGGAGTTCCGCGAGCTCTTGCTCCGGCATCTCGCGCAGGTAGACGCCGTTGAGCCAGTTCAGCTTGTCCATGTCGAAGGTCGCCGGGTTGAGTGACAGGTCGGCGAGGTCGAACAGCTCGATCAGCCGCTCGCGCGTGAACACAGTCTCATCGCCGTGGCCCCAGCCGGTGATGCAGAGGAAGTTCAGCAGTGCGTCCGGGAGGTAGCCCTCCTCGGCGTATTCCAGCACGGACTTCGCGCCGTGCCGCTTGGAGAGTTTTCCGCCACCAGGCGCGAGGATGATCGGCGTGTGGACATAGACCGGGCGCGGGTAGCCGAGGGCGTCGAACAGCAGTGCATGCCGCGGCGCGGACGGGAGCCACTCGTCACCACGCGTGACGTGCGTGATCGCCATCGCGGTGTCGTCCACTGGATGGGCCAGGTGGTAGGTGGGGAAGCCGTCCGACTTCAGGATCACGAAATCGTCCAGCGTGCGGTTCTCGACGGTCACGTCGCCACGCAAGAGATCCAACACGGTGGTTGAGCCCTCGCGCGGCGTGGCGAAGCGGACGACGTGCGGCTCTCCACGGCCGGTGCGAGCACGTGCCTCTGCCGGGGGGATCGTGCGGCATTTGCCCTCGTATCCTGGGGGGCGTTTCTCCGCTTGCTGCCGCGCGCGCAGGGCGTCGAGTTCCTCCGACGAACAGAAGCAGGGGTAGGCGTTGCCCTGTTCGATCAGGCGCGCGGCCGCAGCCTGGTACAGCGGAAGGCGCTCTGACTGCACGTACGGCCCGTACGGCCCGCCAATATCTGGTCCCTCGTCCCAGTCAAGCCCCAACCAGCGCAGCGAGTCCAGGATGCGTTCCAGCGATCCCGGCACCGCGCGTGACTGGTCGGTGTCTTCGAGACGCACGAGGAACTGGCCGCCGGTATGTCGCGCGTAGAGCCACGTCCAGACAGCCGTGCGGATGTTGCCGACGTGCGGGTCGCCGGTGGGGCTGGGGGCATACCGGACACGTGCTCGAATCGGTGTCACGCGATGGCTCCGATCTCGGGTGCAGGGCGCACCGGGTGGCGTACTCGCAACTCGCGCACCGCTGCGCGCAGGTCATCCGGCGGCGGCGCGACGAACTCTCGCCACGCGCCGTTGGAGGCGAGCGTGACGCCCAGCCGCCATGCGTGCAATGCCTGTCGCGGGATGATCGCTGAGGCGTGTCCGTACAGCGTGTCGCCCAGTACCGGGTGCCCCACTGCGGCGAGGTGGACGCGGATCTGGTGTGTGCGCCCGGTGAAGATGCGGACCTCCAGCAGGGCTGCCTCGTCGCCGTATTGTTCGAGGACGCGGTACTGGCTCTTCGCCGACTGCCCATGCTCCACCACCGCGCGTCGGTACGGAGCGGCCGGGTCGGGTCCCAGCGGCGCATCGATGATCCCCTCGGCGGGGTCTGGGCGCCCCTCCACCAACGCGAGGTAGGCCTTCGTCGTCTCGCGCAGCCGGAACTGCTCTTTCAAGACGAACTGCGCCTCCGCGCTCTTCGCCAGTGCAATCACGCCGCTGGTGTCGCGGTCCAGACGATGCACGATGCCGCCACGGTCGCTGTCATCGATCTCGCGCACTTCGGGATACCGCGCGGCGACCGCCTCGATCAACGTGACCTCGTCGAGGCCTTCTGCCGGGTGGACGACGAGCCCCGGCTGCTTGTTGAGGATCAACGTGTGCTCGTCTTCGTATAGGACGGCAAGCGGTACCTCGCTCGCACGGGTGTCAATGGCAGGCGCGGCCGGGGATTCGATCTCGACGATTTGGCCGGCGACGACGAGGGTGCTCGCCTTCGTTACCGGCGCTCCATCCACACGCACGCGCCCCTCCTCTACCCAGTGTCGCGCCTGTGTGCGGGAGAGCGAAGGCACAGCGATGCTCACCGCCCGGTCGAGCCGATCCTCGGACCGTACCTCGAAGCGCCGTATTTCTGGTTTGGGCACTTCCGGACGTGAGCCAGCAGTGGCGGTCATGGCGCGTCTCTGAGTGGGCTGTCGTCGCTGTCGCGGAAGGCGAGGAAGGCGAGGAGCGCGACGCCGCAGACGATGCCGGAATCGGCAAGGTTGAAGGCGGGGTAGTGCGTCGGGTCGATAAAGTCGGTGACCGCGCCGAGCCGCACCCGATCGATCAAGTTTCCGACCGCGCCGCCGAGGATGAGCGCCAGCGCGATGTGGTAGAGACGGCCGTGGGAGGGGAGCGTTAATAGAAACGCGGTGATACCCGCGATCACGATGAACGCAGCGACCAGCAGGAACGCCCCTGCGCCTTGCAGGATGCCGAAGGCGGCCCCGGTGTTCTGGATGTGCTGGAACCGGATGAGCTCCCAGCCAGCCGGCCAGACCTCGTACAGATCGAGGCGCGCCCGGACCAGCGCCTTCGTGCCCTGGTCGAGGGCGATGACCGCGGTGGCGAGTGCGAGCGACGGTGCGGCCCGGCGCAGCCCGAGGGCGGGCGATGCGGGGCGCACGTCGTTGGCGAGCGGTGTGGTGGCGGGGTGGTCCATACCCGTTGATCGTACGGCAGCACTCCGTCGGGCGCTCTCAGCGGCGGTACACTGACGTCCTCATCACCTCGGAGCTAGGGAGGTCGCCGGTGGCGCTCTTCGCCAAGGATCCGCGCATGCAGCAGGCTCGCGACGACGGCCGTCCCCGCCTCCCCCCGGGCCAGCGCCTCACGGACGGCTGGCCGGTCCTGCACTACGGTTCCATCCCGAAGGTCGATCTCGCGACGTGGAAATTCCATATCTTCGGCCTTGTCGAGCAGGAGGTTACCCTCTCCTGGGACGAATTCATGGCGCTGTCGCAGTCGAAAAGCCGCAGCGACATCCATTGCGTCACCACCTGGTCGAAATTTGACAACGAATGGGACGGGGTGGTGATGGATGACCTGTTCGCCCTCGCCCGGCCGAAGCCGGAAGCGGCGCACGTGATCTTCCACTCGTACGGCGGCTACACCACCAACGTGTCGCTCTCCGAACTCCACGGCCCGGAGAATATGTTGGTGCATACGCATAATGGGGAGCCGTTGACCGAAGAGCATGGCTGGCCGCTCCGCGGCCTCGTCCCAAACCTCTACTTTTGGAAGAGCGCGAAGTGGGTGCGTGGTATCGAGTTCGTTGCCCAGGACCGCGCCGGCTTCTGGGAGATGTACGGCTACCACATGCACGGTGACCCCTGGACCGAGGAGCGCTACGGGTAGCACGGAACGGCGACAGGCACGAAGACGCCCGGCCAACTGGCCGGGCGTCTTGTTGTTAAGGGTCAGTCTCGCTAGATGAAGATGCGCGAGCCCTTGTGGCGGATGTTCCCCGTGCGCACCGCTTCGGCGGCCACGGCCTCCGAGACGCGCGTGACGACCTCCTCGTTGAAGACGGAGGGAAGGATGTACTCCTCCGACAACTGGGCCGTCGGGATCGACTCTGCGATGGCGCGGGCGGCAACGATCTTCATCTCTTCCGTGATCTGCAGCGCGCCGGCGTCCAGCGCGCCGCGGAACAGGCCTGGGAAGCAGAGCACGTTGTTGATCTGGTTGGGGAAGTCGGAACGGCCGGTGGCGATCACGCGTGCCATCCCCGTAACTTGGTCCGGCATGATCTCTGGTACCGGGTTCGCCAGCGCGAAGACAATCGCGTCCTTCGCCATGTGGGAGACCCACTCGGGCTTGATCAGGTTCGGGCCCGAGAGGCCCAGGAACATGTCCGCGTCCCGCAGGGCGTCCTCGATCGTGCCGTCGAAGCCCTCTGGGTTCGTGTGCTCGGCGAACCACACCTTCGCGACGTTGAGGTTCGACCGGCCCTTGTAGACGGCGCCGTCACGGTCGAAGCCGATGACGTTCTTCACGCCGAAGTTCATCATGATCTTCGAACACGCGACGCCGGCCGCGCCGACGCCCAGCACGCAGACCTTTAGGTCTTCCGGACGCTTGTTGACGATCTTCAGGCTGTTCATCAGCGCCGCAAGCACCACCACGGCCGTGCCGTGCTGGTCGTCGTGGAAGACCGGGATGTTGAGTTCCGCGCGCAGGCGGTCTTCGATCTCGAAGCAGCGCGGCGCGCTGATGTCTTCGAGGAGGATCGCGCCGAACCCCGGCGAGATCGCTTTCGTGATCTTGATGATCTCCTCGGTGTCTTTTGTATCGAGGCAGATCGGCCACGCGTCGATGTCTGCGAAGGCCTTGAAGAGCATGGACTTGCCCTCCATAACTGGCATCGCGGCGTGCGGTCCGATGTCGCCCAGTCCAAGGACGGCGGTGCCGTCCGTGACGATGGCGACGGCGTTGGGCTTGATCGTGAGCGACCAGACCGCGTCCGGGATCTCGTGGATCTTCATCGATACCCGGCCGACGCCTGGGGTGTAGACGTGGGACAGTTCCGCGTTTGTGCGGATGTGGACCTTGTTCTCTACGCGGATTTTGCCGCGGCGGTGGAGTTGGAATGTCCGGTCGGACGCGTGCTGCACTTCTACACCGTCGAGCAGGGCGACGGCGTGGACGATCTCCTGCGCCTGGGACTCGTCCTCACAGAGGATGATGAAGTCACGGACGATGACGTCCGGGTTCACCTCTGCAATATCAATGTCGAGGATGTTCGCGTTGTGCTCGCCGAGGAGCGTCGCGACCTTCCCGTGCATGCCTGCGCGGTTCTGCATGCGCAGACGCAGGAGCAACTGATACCCGGCGCCGGGGTTCGTCCGGTCGGGGTAATGCTTCACGTTCCGTTCGACGTCGGTCATCATGTGCGGGCCTCCGGAGACAGCGTTTTCTGACTATACGCCGCATGCCGGTAGGTGGGAGGGGGGCACGGATTCCGTCCGCCGGGTGCCCGGTGACGTCAGCGGCTACGCGAACAGCGGAAGTGTCCGGTAAGACTGGCCGAGCACGTCCGTTGCATCAACTCCGAACCGCTGTTCGATGATCGAAGCGTATACCGAGCGGAAGTCCGTCGTGTACTTCAGGTCGCCGTTGGAGTCGGTGGAGGTTGTGGACGGCTGGTCGCCGTAGAACCCCGGCGTGACCCCGCCGCCGACGACAAACATCGGTGTGGCGGTGCCGTGGTCGGTGCCTCCGGAGCCGTTCTCTTTCACGCGCCGGCCGAACTCCGTCCACATCACGGTGGAGACATCGTCTGCCGCGTCCTGGGCCGCGAGGTCAGCATAAAAGGTGCCGACGGCGTCGGAGACGGTCTGGAGCAGGCGAGCCTGTCCCGCGATCTGGCCGGAATGGGTGTCGAACCCGCCCGTGGTGATGTAGACGACACCTGTACCGAGGCGAGACATAATCAATGCGGCCGCCGTCTTAAAGGCCTGCGCGAGCGGGTTGTTAGGGTAGATGGCCTTCGCCTCGTACGACTTTGCTTCGGTCTGCAGCGTCACTGTGCTCTGGTACGCCTCGAACCCGGTCTGGGAAACGAAGGCGAGCGACCCGCCGTACTCCGCCTGGATCGCGAGGTCTTGCGCGTATCGGGCGTTCAGCTGGGCGAAGGTCTGTAGGCGGCGATACGAGTCCTTTGGGAAGCGGCGGTCGGTCGACAGGACGTAGGAGGGGATGGAAGAGAGAGTCGGGACGAAGACGGAGTCCGCGAAGAGGCTGCGGGGCAACTCGTTGCCGACGTTGGCGACGCGCCATGCGGAATCCTTCTCGTGTGCGGTGGTATCCATCAGCCGGCCGATCCAGCCGTTGCCGGTCACATCGGTGGTCGAGGCAGTGTGCCAGATGTCCATGGCACGGAAGTGGGAACGGTTCGGGTTGGGGTAGCCGACGCCGAGGATGACAGCCATTCGGCGTTCGTCCCACAGCCGCTTCATCCCCGTCATGACGGAGTTGAACGCCAGCCCGCCTTCCAGCGGCAGGGTCGATTCGGGGTTTTGGGCCAGGACAGGGCGTGCGCTGAAGTAGCCACGGTCGTTCAAGGGGATGACCGTGTTCAGGCCGTCGTTCCCGCCAGCCATCTGTAGCACCACCAGGACACGCCGGCCGATCACGGCCGCAGCCTCCGTGGTCACTTCCGCGATCGGGATCGAGTTGTCGTCGAAGGTCGCGCGGAGGAAGGCCGGAGGCATCGCGGTGGCGGCGCTGACGAAGGCCATACCACCCTTGATGAAGGAGCGGCGGTCGATCGGGCGGTCGAAGAACGTCTCGTCGTTGGGCATCGTTGTCACGTCCTCGTTCAGGCCAGGTGCGCTAGCGGCATGCAAAGCATGAGGTAGAGCACACCATGCAGGGTGCCGGCACGCTGCGCCTCCGCGAAGTTGAAGTGCGTCTCTCCGCCCAGGTAGTCGATCAGCGTTTGGCGATTTTCACCATCCAGGTCGCCCCCGACCAACAGGTCGGCGAGGCCATCTACGATCTGTCCCGCGGAGCCCGTGAGCCCGAGCGTGCGTAGCAGCGCGGGGGCATCCACCACCTGGCCCTGCGGGCCGTCGAGCCGCGTCACGTCGTAGGCGAAGTTCGCCCGGGCGAGCATGGTGGAGGAGGCGATCCACCCCGCCCCGCTCTTGCTCCAACCCTGCGGCCCCGGCGGGTCGTACAGCACCTGGTTCATCGCTTTGGTATGCGAGATCGCTCGCCCTGTCGCACTGACCATGCCCAGACTGCGGAGGAAGCCCAGGACGAATTCCACCGGCGATTTGATCCGCCAGCGGTAAGCTTCGTCCGAGTACATCTCCTCCGAGGTCAGGATCGTCCGTACGACTTCCCGCATTGAATAGTTGGAGTCGAAGTATGCCTTCGTTGTGCGGTCGAGCATCTCCGGTGTTGGGTCAGGCACGGCGAAGTAGCGCCACAGCTTCGCGCCCACAAACTCGGCCGTTTCCGGCAGACTCGCGAGCCTCCGGATGATGTCCTGATCGTTGAGGTTGCCCGTGATACCGAGGAACGTCTTCCGACCGCTGTCAAAGCGGCTCGGCACTAGTACCACCCCCGTGGGTAACGGGAACCGCTTCGCTTCCAGCTGTTCCTTGGTCAGGGATTCGAGGGTGATCCGCCAGCCCGTCAGTGCCCGGGCGGCCTCTTGGATGTCTTTCTCGGTGTAGACGTTCCCTTCGCCGAGGGTGTGGAGTTCCATCAGTTCGCGCGCGTAGTTCTCGTTCGGCGCCGAGCGGACGTTCAGCCGGTTGTCCAGGAACACCATCATTGCGGGGTCGCGTGAGACGGCCGTAAGCATCTCGTCGAACCGTCCAAAGGCGCGCGCGCGGAACAGGTCGTTCTGCACCTGCATGAACGCCGGGCTCCCCACGGTATCGATCGAATTCGCGAAATGGTCATGCCAGAAGTACGTCATCCGCTCCAGTAGCGGACGTTTCGTGGAGACGATGCGGAGATGCCAGGCGGTAAGGAGGGCGGCGCGATTCTGGTACGGGTCGGCCGTCAACCCAGCAACCAGGGCCTCGGTCGCCGAGTCGTCCACCGACTCTGGGGTAAGCAGGCGGTCGATGCTTCCCTGGAGCCCGAGCGCCAGATATTCCTTCAGCTCAGACGCGGAATATCCCCAACCGGCACGGCGGAGTAGATGCTGGATCTTCTGCCGTTCGGTGTCGAGGGCCATCCGCAGTTCCTGTCTGGCCCTGAAACGAAGAGTGGCGGCCTTCGGTTCGGTTCGACTGGCGAAAGATAGGTCTGGTGCGGAAAATTCGCTCGGCTCGAATCTGTAACCGTAGCCGTTTGAGGGCCCGCACCCGTCCAACCCGTGGTAAATTCCGCCTCCCCAATCGGGGCCGACAATGTTATCCACGGTCCTTGCGACGGCGGCGGCGGCGCGAGGCATCAGCCAGTCGAAAGCTGGATGCCTATGGCCTTCCCGCTGCTGCCGCGCCGGGTGCGAGACGCCCGCATCCATGACTATCGACGCGACCGTGACGTCCGTGAGTGCCTTAACGACCTGGTGGCGCCCTTGATAGATATGCCTCGTCGGCAAGCCGCGTGTGAGATGCGTCCGCCTCGTCGGTGCCGTCGCCAGGTTGCTGGCGTGCTGCTGATATTGGCTGTTGGCACACTGGTGATGGCGTATCGGTGGTGGCGGAGCCGTGAGCGCGAAGTCGCTCGACCGGTTGTCATACCGGTGGTTTCCGAAGGTGCTCGTACGTCACCTCCGCCGGGGCCGCCGTCGGCAGTGCCATTGGCGGACACTGACGATGCGGCTTCGCTCTCGCCGGCGCGGTATACGACGCCACGTGAGCCAGCTCGTGCCCAGCCGCGTCGCCCACAAGGGGGGCTGGCGGCCAGTGCGCCCGTCCAGCCACAGTGGAGGCTGAGCAGGGGCCCGTCCGCGGGGGTGCCGCCGGTGCCTGCGGCACGTCCTGCCGTCCCGGGTCGTACGCCCCCGCATTTGCCGGGGTAAACATCGTGCGGGCCGTCGACCCAGTTGCAGCAGGCGGGCTATTCTCGAATGCGACGCGTGGAGCGTGGCCGCGCCCCTATCGTCTAGAGGTCAGGACGGCACCCTTTCAAGGTGCAGACAGGGGTTCAATTCCCCTTGGGGGCACCACCTTACGCGGCCACATCGATCGCCTAGCCTAGCGCACCTGCGGCAGCACCTCACGCGCGATCAATTCCAGCGCGGCGAAGTCCTCCTGTGCCTGGTGCTGGAGCATCAGGCGGGAGAGCCCGGCCTCCTGGCGGCGGCCGATCTCTTGCACCATCTCGTCCGGCGTCCCCACCAGCCAGCCGCGCGCCTTCACGCCGCGCATCACCTCGGCGGGGTTGTTCCGGCCAAGGGCAGGGAGCGTCTCCGCGACACGCGCGAGGTGGGCTCGTTGTTCGGTCGCGGTCTTGCCGATGATGAACCCGGTCATTTGCGAGTGGCGGATCGTCTTCGGGTCACGGCCGGTGTCTGCGCAGTGCTGTTCCAGCACGGCACGCTTCGCCTGGTACGCCTCCACCGTGAGCCCCACGCTGTTCCACTCCTGCGCGTACCGCGCGACGAGTTTGAGCGTCCGCCGTTCGCCGGAACCGCCGACCACGATCGGCATCGGCCGCTGCACAGGCTTCGGTTCACATAGCGCGTCCTTCAGCGTGTAGTAGCGCCCCTCGAAATTCGCCGGGCCGTCCGACCACAGCGCGCGTACCACCTGGATGCTCTCCTCCAGCCGGTCCATGCGTTCCTTGATTGGTGGGAACGGGAGTCCGAACGCCTCGTGTTCCGGGACATTCCAGCCCGCGCCCATCCCGAGGATGAACCGTCCGCCGGAGAGCACGTCGATCTGCGCCGCCATCCGGGCGACGAGCGAGGGGTGGCGGAAGGTCGCGGAGGAGACGAGCGGGCCGAAGCGGATCCTCGATGTCTCCGTGGCGACGAGGACGAATGACAGGAACGTTTCCAGGGCTTGCCGGTCACGCGGGCCGGAGAGCGAGAAGAAGTGGTCAGAGCGCCACAATGACTCGAACCCCAGGTCCTCGGTCGCGCGCATGATGCGCCGCCAGCGATCCCAGGTCAGTCCCTCCTGGCCCTCGATCATCACCCCCAGATCCATCGTTGCCTCCCTCGGTCGCGCGAGGCGCGATGCTACCGCGCGGTGTCGCGGGGGGGATCGAGAGGTACTGAGGAAAGGTTAGCGTGGAGAGGTCGAGGCGCCAGCATGCCCTGCCGGGACGGCGCGCACCATGAGCAGGGCGAGGATGAGCATATGCACAAACGAGACGCCAAGCATCTGAAGCGCCAGGCGAGGGATCGAGGAGTCAGCGTCAAACGTGGAGGTGGCAGAGAGCAGATAGACGGTGATCGCCAGGCCAAGGACGCGGGCTACCAGCGACCGCCGATCCGGATCGAGGTCGCGGAACCGGACGCGGTACAGATAAATCCCCAGGATGAAAATGTGCAGTGCGACGAGTGAACTGGTGTAGGCCAGCGCCGGGATGTCGCCCTTCCACTGGAGCAGCGGCACCAGGGCGAATGACAGCACGAAGACCGAACCAGTCTTCACCACAAAGAGCCGCGGATTGCTGAGGACGAACCGCATCGAGTGCCCCCGGATCGCGTATTCACGATCATTCGATGCGCGGGCGTGGAGAGCAATCGGACGATCCCTCAGCCCGTCGAAAATCTGAGTAATTCTAATCCATGACTGGCAGGATCGCGCGTCGCAAGGTGGGCCAATCCCGGTCCCTGCGCGGGGGTGTGTTGGATCGGTGGATACGAATGGTGTACACACATGGTGGACGCACGAGCGTCCGCCGCTTTCTGTGGCCCATTCGTCTAGCGGCCTAGGACGCCGCCCTCTCAAGGCGGAAACCACCGGTTCGAATCCGGTATGGGTCACCAGCAACGTCGGACGGCGCGCCGAGAGGTGCGCCGTCTTTGCGCCATGTGTCATAGACATCGCTGCCCGTCGGTCACCGCGTTGGAGGGGAACCGCGATGCGCTCGGATACCATTTCGGTCGACGCCGACCTCGCTTCGTCCCGGTGGATCGCCGGTCGTGCCGCCCTGTCCGAGGTGGAGAGGTGTCTCCCGCCTACACTGTCAGCATGACGAGCGAGGATCTGAAGCAGAGGTATCGCGAGGCCTACGAGGCCTGGCAGAAGCACCTGAGTGGCGTGCATGACCTTCTCCTAGACGGGAAGCGCCTGCCACCTGACCAGATCAAGGGTCTGCTGAACCGCGAGGCGCGCGCCAAGGAGAAGTACGACGAAGCGCGCCGACGTCTCCTCGGGATTGACGGCTGAAATGGCGCCCACCCTGCGCGTCTGGCGCGAACGAGGCGTCCCCCGCTCCTTCATCCTGGGCACAGCCTTTGCGGTCGCATGGTCGCCCTGCATCGGCCCGATCCTCGGTGTGGTGTTGACGCTCGCGGCGGCCTCCGGGACGGCGGCGCAGGGTGCGTTACTGCTGCTTGCGTACTCAGCAGGACTCGGTATTTGGTTCCTCGCCTTCGGCGCGTTCTTCGGTTGGATCGCCCCGCGGCTGCGCCGTCTCGGCCCCTACCTGCCACGGCTAGCGATTGGGGCGGGGCTGCTCTTCATCGTCCTCGGGTTCCTCATGATCGTTGGTGAGTTTCAGCGGCTGAACGCCGCCGCGCAGCGCGCCGGCTTCCTGTTCTCTGTCACGGCGGAGACGGAGGGCGAACTGAGTAGCAGCGTCGCGGGCGGGTTGGGGCCTGCCATCGCCTTCCTCGGCGGGGTGGTCTCGTTTCTGTCGCCATGCGTGTTGCCGTTGGTCCCCGCCTACCTAGTGAACATGGCCGGGGAGGCGGTGCTGGAGACGGGCGATGCGAGGGCGAGCCGGGCGCATGTCCTCCGGAACGCGGGCGCGTTTGTCCTTGGCTTCGGCGTGGTGTTTACGGCAGTGGGGGCATCGGCCGGGTTCGCCGGGACGTTGGTTTCGGACCATATGGACACCCTTGGGCGGG
>QZJI01000031.1 GCA_003599735.1 Dehalococcoidia bacterium
ACCTGGCTGCCCGCCACCCGGCTGACCCGGTCCGCCTGGCCCACCTGGCTGCCCGCCGCCCGGCTGGCCCGGTCCGCCTGGCCCACCTGGCTGCCCGCCGCCCGGCTGGCCCGGTCCACCTGGCCCACCTGGCTGCCCGCCACCCGGCTGGCCCGGTCCACCTGGCCCACCTGGCTGCCCGCCGCCTGGGAACGGTCCGCCTGGCCCACCTGGCTGCCCGCCACCTGGGTCACCACCGCCTGGCCCACCTGGCTGCCCGCCACCTGGGTCACCACCGCTTGGCCCACTTGGCTGCCCGCCACCCGGGTCACCACCACCTGGCCCACCTGGCTGCCCGCCACCCGGGTCACCACCACCCGGTGGTGGCCCGCCTGGATCCTGCGCGTATGTCAGCGCGGTACCTGTATACCCCGCCAGAATCGTCGCCAGACCGAACCCCAGCGCGGCGCGCCACAGGCGTCGCCTGGTCTGCGCTCGGAGACGTAGTCGGTTCATCGACGTGCCTCTTCCTATCAGTCCTGTAGCCCCCGCTACGGCTTAGCGGTCGCGGTCGGAGACGCCGTCTTCGTTGGAGTCGGGGTCGCCGCTGGTGCGGTCTGGGTCTTGCCCGCTTCGCAGCGGAAGCCGTTGGTCAGGTAGACGAACGACTGCTGGACCGGCTCCAGCTCTTTGCCCGTCACCGTCATCGCGTACGAACGCTTGTCGTTCGGGCAGACCCAACCGCCGATGACGCCCACGCCGTCGATCGTGCCGCGCACATCGCGCGTGACGAAGGTGCCGTAGGCGCCAGGCTGGTTGTCCACCGTCAGCCCCTGCCCCGCACCCATCGCCTCGAACTTCGCCTGAGTCAACGACTGCAGCACGTTGAACGCGCCGACGACCGACTCCTGCGGCGTCAATGGCGGGCTCACCTTGTTCCACACCAGGAACAGGCTGGTGCCGCCGGAAGACGCCAGCACACTGCCGTTGTCGTTTGAAGCGTCTTTACCCGTTACGCCCGCGGCCGTGACCTTCACGGTGGACGGCACCGGTAGGCCGAAGCCGTACTGCTTGTACTCCGCGATCGCTACCGGCGTCGGCGTCGCAAGGCGCACGTTCCCGTCGGCATCGATCACGATCGCCTTGTTGAGCGCTTCGACCTGCTTCGTCAATTCTTCGATCTTCTGGGAGTCGTCGGAACTCTTGTCCTTCGAACATCCGGCGAGGATCGCCACTGAGAGCAAGGCTGTCAGGGTCAGGACCACCCGCGCAGAACGCATAGACGCACCCCTCTTCTCAATCCGCCAATTGGGCGCCGGATGGCGCCCTTGGATTCTATCGCCTCCGGGCAATTATCGGAGGCTTACGAAACTTGATCTGGCCACTGCAACAACATCGATCAAGGTGGTGTGTCTGACCCTTGTGGTGGCCATACCGAGACGGCTGACATCAGGCCAGCGGCAACCGCACGCGGATCGTCGTGCCCTGCGAGGCTGCACCGTCTACCCAGACCGCGCCACCCAGCTCCACCACCAGCCGGTGTACCGTCGCGAGTCCGAGACCCTCGCCTGCCGCGCGGGCTGCGCCGGACCGGGCGCGGTAGTGACGTTCAAAGATGCGCGCACGGTCCGCTGGGGCGATCCCGATCCCGCGGTCAGCGACCGCGATCTCCGCCCAGTCTTTGGACATCTCTGCCGTCACGGTGATCCGGGGTGGGATGTCTGGCTGGTGGTACTTCAGCCCGTTCTGCAACAGGTTCGTGAACACGCGGAACAGCGTCGATGGGTCGCCCGCTACCCGAGGCATGGCGGCCACCTCGATCGTCGCGCCAGTCGAGCGCACCTGGACGCCCAGCACGTCCACCGCCTCATGCAGCACCGCGTTGAGGTTGGTGGTGCCCGTGGTCGAAGGGGTCGCGAGCGCGCGAAAGGTCGTGCGTTCCAGCGTGCGGTCCACCATCTCCGCGACGCGGCCGGACGTAATCGCCGCCTGGATCGCCGCCGCGCGAGCCGGCTCTGGCAGCGCCCCGAAGCCGTCGCCCGCGAGCAGTTCGAGGGTAGTCTGCAGGCTGACGAGCGGCCCGCGCAGATCGTGCGCGATGTCCACGGCTTCAGCCGTACGCGCGTGGCGTGACCGTGCCGCGTTGACCATCAAGAAGCCGCCGCTGGCCATCAGCAGTCCGATATGAAGCATGAGGCCGGCGCGCAGGTATGGCCCCTCGACCAGCCCGGCGACCGCGATTCCCGTGAGCCCCACGACCCCGGTGGCAGCCGTCATGCCGTGGCGCCGTAGTGCCGGGAAGAATGCGCGAGGCATCGTCAGCCGTGGCATGCGCCAGAAATCGCCGCGTCCGGATGATCGCTGCGCGTGCAGCATGGATGACCCCCGCCAGTACGGGCCTACCATAAAAAGCTGGCCAGTCCTTCCCTATCGGGGGATCCCCGATTCGTGAAGAACCTCGCTGGATCCTTCCGCTCACCCGTAAGGGATCGCCTCGCATGACGCAGCCTGACGACCTCACCCTCCGCGCCCGCATGGCCACCGAGGTCCCCGCCGGGCTCCTCGCCCACATCGACCGCGTCGTCGCGCTCACGGATCGACTGGCTGCTCTCCACGGTCTCGATGTCCCACTGGCGCGCCTCATGGCCCAGGGGCACGACCTCCTCCGCGCCGTGCCGGACGCCGAACTCCTCGCCCGCGCCGAAGCCCGAGGCCTCGCCATCGACCCCGTCGAGCGCGACGTCCCCGTCATCCTCCACGGCCCGCTCGGCGCGCTCGAACTCCGCGACCGCTTCGCCATCGACGACCCGCGCGTCCTCGACGCCATCCGGTGGCACACCACCGGCCATCCCGACGTCACGCCTGAGGCGTGGGCCATGTTCATCGCTGACAAAGTCGAACCGCACAAACTCGAAGGCTGGCCCGCCCTCCAGACCGTCCTCGATGCCGCCCTCGGCGCGGACGGCCGCGCCCCCTCCCTCGAACGCGCCGCCCTCCGCTACCTCGACCTCCGCCAGGACGAGGCCGTCCGCGAACACCAGCAGATCCACCCGATGGCCACCCTCACCCGCAACCACCTCCTCCGCCGCCTCGCGTAGCGTGCATCGCGGTCGCTGAGTGACCCGTCGACCGTCAGTCGGTGATGAGGTCCTCGCGGCCCAGGAGTTTCGCGGCGTTGTCACGCATGATCTTGCGGTCGACGGCCGGTTCCACCTCGTACGTCGCCCAGTCGCGCAGCCAGCGGTCTGGCGTGACCACGGGCCAGTCCGACCCGAAGAGCATCTTGTCCTGACAGATCGTCTTCGCGTACTGCATCACCAGCGGGTCGAAGTAGAGCGGAGACCACCCGCTCAGGTCCATGAAGACGTTTGGCTTGTGCCGGATGACCGCCAGCCCTTCCTTGTCCCACGGGAACGAAGGGTGGGCGAGGATGATCTTGAGCTCCGGGAAGTCGGCCGCGATGTCATCGACATACGGGATCGGCTTCATCGATTCAAGTTTGATCCCGCCGCCCCCCGGCTGGCCGGCGCCGACGCCGGTGGTGCCGGAGTGGAACAGACAGATCAGGCCCAGCTCCTGGCAGCGTTCCCAGATCGGGTAGTACCGCTGCTCATTCGCGAAGAAGCGCTGCGAGCCGGCATGGAACTTCAGCCCTTTCAGCCCCAGGCCGGCGATCTCGTCGAGCTTCTGGATCGCCGCTTTGCCCTTGTGCGGGTCGATGCCCCCGAAGCCGATGAATTGCTCCGGGTGCTTCTCCACCACCTCGGCGACATACGACATGGGTACGGGCGGGTCGCCCGAGACCGTCTCCGTGTCACTGACAAGGAGGACCGCCATCATGTCGAGTTTGGCGTAGTAGTCAGCGAGTTCGTCGGCGTCCTGGATCGGGCGCTGCTCGGTGGCGCGAGAGCCGAAGTAGGCGCGCATCGCCGCCGAGCGCGCACGGGCGCTCTCACTCTGGTAGCGCTCGGGGATAGGGACATGCACATGGATATCGATGCCGCGTACCAAGGTCGACTCCTTGCCTGACCGGCGGCGCTGGGGCGTCGCTACGGCGGAGACGGTAGCGCACCCACCGCGCCTCGGGCCGCGCGTCCTCCCTCGGACGCGCCGCCCTCCGCTACCTCGACCTTCGCCAGGACGAGGCCGTCCGCGACCACCTCCAGATTCATCCGATGGCGACGCTCACACGCAACCACCTCCTCCGCCGTCTCGCGTAGGCGGTCGGCCGTCCTCTACCGCGCCCGGAGGTGGTGGGCGGGGGGACGGTCGAGGGCTTGGGGCGGTAGCGAGGGTTAGCGGGCCGGGCCGAGGAGATCGGCCACGAGGCTATCGATCTCGCCCGCGATGCCATCGACTTCGAGCGCGGCGCGGATGTGCTGGCGTGCGCGGACAAACTTGACGCCTTCGGCGAGTTCGACGGCTGCTGCGAGCCGCTCGGCGCGTGCCCCTGCGGTCGCCAGAGCCGCATGCACGGCCACCGATCGATCGAAGCGCGGGATAGGCAGGGTCAGCATGACCTTGTCGAAGTCGCGGGCACCCCACTGACCGCGACTCTGGAGGTGCTGTACCCGCTCTCGGGCGGTCTCGCTGTTGAGGATTGCGGCGAGGTAGTTCGCCTCCCCAACCGTTTCAACCGGTGCCCAATAGAGCTTGTGTTCAGCAACTGCGTCAGTATTCCGAACCACCGCTGCGGCCGGAAGAGTGCCCGATGCGGCGAACATCACCCGAAGCGGCGCGATGGGGAACTGCGCGGAAAGCTTGCCGAAGTAGTCGAACTGCTGGATCAACGTCATTTTCCCAGGGGCCGAGCTGGACCAGCGTGCCTCTGCCTCGCGCAACCACGCCGCCAAATGTCGGCGTCCAGCCGCCTGAGCGCCAGCAGCGTCTAGCTGCCTCTGACCCTGCTCGTCCCACGGGATCACAGCGAGGACGGAGTCAAGCATGCGGTAGGGCGCGATCGATTCGCCGAGCAGCAGCGGGCGGAGGTATTGCCGCTCGACGTTGCCTCGCAGCGCGGGTTGCGACTTCCATGGCTGCTTTTCCTGCGTGGTTCGCCGACTCTCAACGAGCGGCGCCGCTGCGTTCCGCCCGAGCGGGCCACCGACCTCGACCACGGTGCAGAGCATTCGCGGCACCATCGTTGCGCCCTGCTTGAAGAGTGGGGCGTACACCGACTGCTCTGTCACCAGCGTGCCGTCGCCTTCGCCCTGTTGCTCGGGCCATGGCTCTTCAACCCATGACAGCGCTCGATCTGCCTCATCCAGACTCGCGTCGCGGTGAGGGAGCGCGCCTCGAGCAACCGACACGCTTGAGGGGAGGACTGCCCGCTCCTTCTCACCGAGCGTCACAGTCGGGCTGTGACGGGCGAAGAGTACGCAGGACGGAACGGGGAACAGCGGTTGTACCTCGTCGCTCAACACCCACGCCTCAGCGAAATAGCGCCCGTGCCCCTTCTGCCGGAGCCCTTCGAACTGGCGGCGAGTCATCGTTGCGTAGGGCAAGACGAAAGCGATCACGCCGTCCGGGCGTAGGTACTGTTCCATGCACTTCACGAAGAACAGCGCGGAGAGGTCTTGGTGCGTGGCTACTTTGCCGCCAGCCCAGATCCCGCGCGCTTCGGACTCCTCCTTGAACTTGGCCTGCGTCGTCTTCCCCATGTAGCGGTAAGAGAGCCATGGTGGATTCCCCACGACGACATGCGCCCGCTGTGCCTCTTGAGACAGCCACACGGGGCGCACTTGATTCCGCGCCACATACCCCCAGACGTGATTGCGGCCAGCACGCTGGAGGTCACGCAGATGGCTGTAGGTCTCGCGCAGCACCCGCAGGTCGAACGGTTCGATCCGAGGCGCGGGCTCGTCCTCGTCCCCTGACAAAAGGGCTGCCTCGAACGCGTCCGCACCGGCGTCGACGTCAGGGGCGGACAGCGCCAGCATCGTCTGGATCACCTTGTCGAAGGTCGCTGGGTCGCCCGCGACGCTGAAGGGGAACTTGAGCACCGGCCCGTCCGGCACGCTGATCGTGACGTCTCGGTTGAACATCATCATCTGCGTGTTCCACTGCAGGCTGTCGCCGAGGTACACCGGGATTGATATGTCGCCCCGGCTCTTAGCGGTGAGCAAATCCTCGCCAATCGCGAGCAGATACGTCACACGCGCGATCTGCACGGCCACTGGATGGATGTCCACTCCCATCACTTGAGACGTGACGTATTGGACGGTCTGGCGTGGCCGCTTCCCGGCGGCGCGCATCGCGTCACGCGCACGCCGCACGGCGTGGAAGAGGAACGTCCCGGAGCCGCAGGCCGGGTCGAGCACGCGTTGCTGCATCGGATCCGTGACCGCGCGCTCGACCACTCGCTGCGCCAGCCAGTCCGGCGTGTAGTACTCACCCAGTTCGTGCCGCTGCTGCGGGTCAACCAGGGACTCGTAGAGTCCCTTCAGCACGTCCGTTTGCACCCGTTCGAGCCGGAAGCGCGCCGTGTGCAGCGCAATGCGCTTGATGAGCGCTGCGCCGGCGGGGTCAGTCAATGGCCAGTCGAAAAAGTCCGATTCGACCACGCCATGGACGCCGGCGTCCTCGAACGCCTGCCCGGATAGCAAGTCGGCGGCATCCTCGGGGACAGCCAGCCCGAGCGCCTGACAGGCGATGGTCTTAGCGACGGCGGTGAGGTAGGTGTGCTGAAAGAACAGTTCGTCGTCGCCCAGGGGGGAGCCGTAGACGCGCTCGATCAGACCTGCCCACAAGTCGCGCTTGAGTTTGACCTCGGGTGTGGCCTTCAACCGATCCCAGATCGCGGCAAGTTCGTCCCGAGCAACGCCCCATGCTGGACTGGTACGCCCGAGCACGTCGCGGATCTTCTCCGGCGTCGGCTCCAACTGCTCACTCACAGCGACGACGTCGCTGAGCCAGTCCACCAAGCGCCTTGGATGCTCGACATTCGCGGCCGTACGGCTGATCTCGCGCATCCGATCGCGGTCAAGGTGGTACGCGATAAAGGTGTGACCGTCTGTCGCTACGCCAACGAACGACTGCCCGCTCCGGTGCTCGCGGTCACGGAGGTAGTCGGGCAGCCGCCGCTCAACGTCCTGAAGTTCCTTCTGGAGGTTGGACTTCAATTCAAACACGGTGCGACCAAGGAGTGTGTCGATCCGGCCCCGGATCTGGACGGTCTGTGCTTCCTGACTGATGTCGTCGTCGCTGATGCCTAGCTCACGGACGAGCAGAGTCTGCAGATTCACGCGCACGACCTCGTGACCGGGCCTTCGGGCTAGGCGGTGCACGATTCCGGCAAGCTCCTCGTCTGGAATCATCGAGCCTCCGGACGCAATAGTAACAATCGACCAGCCGGACTCTGCCGTAGGCCACCCGCCCTCCATCCTCCGACCCACCGCGATCCCCCCCTCGGTCCGCTTTCTGATTTTTCCGCCTCGATTCGTCCCACGTCACCCGCTCCCCACGCCTATCCCTCGTGCGTTACGCTCGCCATGCCCTGATCGAGGGCGTACGGAGCCCTCGATCCCGCGCCGCATCCCCCTTGCGGCGGTCAGAACAAGTGTTCTACTCTCCCTCCCTCGACGAGGCCATCCGGCCGCGCGGAGGGGGAAACGCATGGACACCGGCTGGGGCGATCTCTGGCACGGACTCGGTGTGGCGCAGCAGGCCACCCTCGCCGCGGGTGGGGCGGCGAATGCCATCTATTTCGTCCGTCGCGCCGTTGTGGAACGCGGGGCCGTCCGGCTGGCGGCTGGCGTCCTCGGCGTCCTCTTCGGTGGCGTCGCCCTGGAAGCCACCGCACGCTTCGAGAGCGCCGGGGCCACCGCGGACGTCGTCCGCCGCGCGCCGCTGCTCGCCGCCACCCTCGTCGCCCTCGCCATCATCATGCTGCCGCGAGGCGCGCGATGACCGCCGCCGGCGCGCTCGCCGCTGACCTCGACGCCGGGAGATACGAGGCCGCCGCGCTCCGCCTGATCGCGGGCCTGCTGATCGCGCTCCGCGACAGCGCCCCGCCCGCGCGCGAGGCGATGCTCACGCTCCTCATGCGTGACGCCGCCCAGGCTGAAGGTGGACGCCCGTGACGGACGACCACCGCTCCTTCTACGAACATGCCCTCGACGCCGCCGACCGCGACGCCTTCGAGGACGCCCACCACGTCGACGGCATCGACGATGAGGTCGCGCTGCTGCGTCTCCAGGTGCGCCGCTTGATCGAAGAAGGGGACCCGGACCCGAAAATCCTGCACTCCGGCATCCGGCTGTTGATCCAGGCGCTCGCCGCGCGACATCGCCTCTCCGGTGCGCAGGCCGAGGGCTTGGGCAACGCCGCCGCGAACCTCCTCGAACAGTTCGCCGCGATCGCCGCCCCGTTCGACACATCAGGCGATGCCGCGTGAGCGCGCCACACACCGACGACCGTCTCGCCGAGGCGCTTCGCGTCCTCGCCCGCGCACGCCGTACCGCGGCGTCCACGCCGCGCGTCGAGGCCGCCCCGCTGACGCTCGCAGAGGCCGGCCTGCGCCTCTCCGCGCTCGAACGTGAGGTGGGCGAGGTGCGCTCGCGCGTGAACGGCGTCCTCTTCGCCGTCGTCGCCTCCGTCCTCGCCCAACTGGCATCGAGGGTGGTGGCGGGATGAGCCTCCCCGTGCTGCGCCCCTACCAGGCGGAGATCGCCCGCGCCATCCTTGGCCGCGTCGCCGCGCGCGCGGGTGGCTCCATCTCCGTCGAGGTCGCACGCCAGGGCGGCAAAAACGAGACCTCCGCGCGGGTCGAATTGCTCACGCTCGTCGCGCACGCGGACGCCGGCGGCGCGCTCGTGAAGTGCGCGCCCACCCTGCACCCGCAGGCGCGCATCTCCCTTGACCGGTTGGAGTCGAGGGCGCACGCGGCGGGCCTCGGCCACGCTGTGCGTCGCACGGGCGCGACGGTCCGCTGCGGCCGCGCGGCCGCCCACTTCCTCTCCGCCGAGCGCGGCGCGAACGTCGTCGGCCATACCGCGGACCTCCTCCTCGAAGTGGACGAGGCGCAAGACGTCGACCCCGAGAAGTTCGACCGCGACTTCCGCCCGATGGCCGCCGCCTCGGACGCGCCCGTCGTCTACTACGGCACCCCGTGGGGCGCGCATTCGCTCCTCGCGCAGGCGAGGGCGCACCACATCAACCTCGAGCGGCGCGGGGAGACACGCAGGCACTTCCGGGTCGACTGGGAACAGGTGGCCGCCTGCCATCCGCCTTACCGCCGCTACGTCGAGGCCGAACGGGACCGCCTCGGCGAACGGCACCCGCTCTTCCGCACCCAGTACCTGCTCGAAGAGGTCGCGGATGCCGGCCGGTTGTTCGACGCCGCCACCCTCGCGCAGATCGAGGGCTCGCACGACCGCCGTTCTACCCCGCGTCCTGGTGAGCGCTACGTCGCGGGCCTCGACCTCGCGGGCCCCGCGCTCGACGGACGCGTGTCCGCTGACCGTGACTGGACGGTCCTGACCATCGCGCGTGTCCTCCGCGCTTACGGCGAAGACGGCATCCCGCTTCCCACCATCGAGGTCGTGGAGCACCAGGCGTGGCAGGGCACGGCGACCGAGCCGCTGCTGCGGACCCTCGCTGACCGCCTGCGTCGCGTCTGGCGCATTGCCCGCGTCGCCGTCGATGCCACCGGCCTCGGCGCGCCGGTCGCCGATCTGCTCGCGGGCACGCTGGGCCGAGGCGCTGTCGAGCCGGTCGTCTTCACCAGCGGACGCAAGGCACGCCTCGGCTATGCGCTGCTCGCCGCCGCGCACGCGGGGCGGTTGCGCCTCTACCGCCAGGACGGCGGCATGGAGTGGGCGGCCTGCCGTGCGCAACTCGCGCTCGCGCGTGTCGTCTATGGCGCGGGCCACGCGATGCGGTTCGACGTCGACCCCGCCGAGGGACACGACGACTACCTGATGAGCCTCGCGCTCGCGGTGCATGCCGCGGGTGTGGACGGCGGACCGCGCGTCGCACGCGGCCGCACGACGGATGGTGCGACGGATGGGGGTGTCCGATGACCGACATGACTGACTTCACCGGGGTGGCCACATACGAGCGTCCCGCGCACGGGACCGAGTACGGCGAGCCGTCGATCGCGCGGGGCGGCAGCGTCCTCGCGCTGCCCGTCCTCGCCGTCGCCTCCGCGCTCGCGCGGACGCCGGGCCAGGTGCGCAGCGACGCGCTGCCGGAGCACCTCGAGTACCGCGACGAAGGCTGCGACCTCTTCGCCTCATGCCTGACCTGCCCGCTGCCGCGCTGCCGCTACGACGAACCCGGAGGCGTCCGCGCGATGCTCAACCGCGAGCGTGACCACCAGATCCGCGCGCTCCGCGAAGACCCAAGCCTCTCCGTGGACGACATCGCGGACCGCTTCGGCGTCTCGCGCCGCACCGTCTTCCGCGCGCTCCAGGGCCACGTCACCCGCTGCGGTAGCCGTGCCGCGAGCGCCGAGGGCGAAGGCAAGAGGAGCGCCTGATGCCGGCCACTACCGAGGTCTCCCTCCCGCGCGCCATTGACCGGATGGATGCGGAGCGACTCCGTCGCTACCGCGAATACCTCGACTACCACGAAGGGCGGCGCGGCGCGCCGCCGCCCCGCGCGCGGGAGCGCAGCCTCACCTTCAACTACGCGCGCGCGATCGTCGAAAAGGGCGTCTCCTACCTCGTCACCGACCATCACCCGGCGGTCGCGCCGGCAGGCGCCACCGCCGAGGCGCGGGCCCAGACCGCCGAGGCCACGCGCCTCCTCGCCGAGACCTGGGAAGCAAACGACCTGGCGCGTCTCGACGTGGAGACGGAGATCGACACCGCCGTCCTCGGCGACGGCGCGTTCAAGGTCACCTGGGACGACATCGAGGAACGCGTGGTCGTCACCGCGCCGGACGTGCAGGGCCTCTTCGTCTGGTGGCACCCGGACGACGTCCACCGCCTGCGCCGCGTCGCCTCCCGCTACACCCTCGAGGCCGAGGACGCCGCCGAACGCCTCGGCCGCGCGCCGCGCGGCACAGCGGGCCGCCGTCCGCCGCGAGTCGATATCGTCGAGGCGTGGACAGCGGCTCGCTTCGACCTCTGGATGCAAGGCGAACTCGTCGAGAGCCGTCCGAACCCGTACGGCGCGATCCCCTTCGTCATCTACCCCAACCTGCCGAGGCCTAAGCAGTTCTGGGGCATCTCCGACATCGAGCCGATCCGCGGCACGCTCGAAGAACTGAACCGCGCCTACACCCAGCTCTCCCGCATCCTTGAACTCTCCGGCAACCCGATCGCCGTCCTCGAAAACGTCGAGGAGGCCCGCGACATCGCGGTGCAGCCGGGCGCGGTGTGGGAGGTGCCGGAGCAGGCGCGCGCTTACCTCCTCGACCTCTTGCAGGGCGGCGGCGTCCGCCTCCACGTCGAGTACGTGGACCTCGTCTACCGCGCGCTGCACGACCTCGCGGAGACGCCGCGGATCGCCTTCGGTGACGCGAGGAGCGACGCCTCGGGTGTCGCGCTGCAGGTCGAACTCGACCCGCTGCTCCGCCGCGTCGCCCGCAAGCGCCTGATCCGCACCGCCGCCTTCCGCCGCCGCGACCGCCTCATCCTCGATGTCGCCGCCGCCCACACCGGCCGCGCCTTCGACCGCGTCCGCACCGAGGTCACCTGGGGCCCCGTCTTCACCCACGACCCCGGCATGCGCGTCGCCCCGCCCGCGACGCCTCCGGCCACGCCGTCTGCCGAGGCGCCCCCGCCAGTCGAGGTGCCCCCGGCGGCGGCCTGACGATTTCTCCGGCTGCGCCCCGCCGGGTGACCCTGTCAGGCGTTATCGTGCATTCCCCCGGGAGCGCCCAGTGCGCCCTGGAGGTGAAGTTGAGGCGACGCACCCACCGTGTCGCCGTGTGGAGGGGACAGCAGTATGGCACTCAACGGACGAGTCGCCCTCGTCGCCGGCGCGAGCCGCGGCATCGGCGCGGACATCGCGAAATACCTCGCGGCAGCCGGCGCGAAGGTCGCCGTCGCCGCGCGCACCGAGGTACAGCAGGACCCGCGCCTGCCCGGCACCATCCACTCGGTCGTCGAGGAGATCAAGGCAAAGGGCGGCGAGGCGGCCCCCGTCCTCCTCAACCTCCGCGACCCGGAGAGCATCGCGAGCGCCGTCAAGACGACCGTGGAACGGTTCGGCAAACTGGACATCGTCGTGAACAACGCGGCGATCTTCGTGCCCGGCAACCTGGAGACCGTGCAGCCGCGGCACATCGACCTCTCCTTCTCGGTCAACGTGATGGGCGTGATCCTCATGATGCGCGAGGTGCTCCCGCACCTCCGCGCCGCGGGCGGCGGCCACATCATCAACATCTCGTCCGGCGGCGCGATCTTCCCGGGCCCCGGCCCGTACGACACCACGAAGGTGCGTGGCGGCGACATCTTCTACGGCCCGCAAAAGTCGCTCATCGAGCACTTCTCGCAGGCCGAGGGCTGGCGGCACCAGGCGGAGAACATCTCCGTCAACGTCCTCTCGCCCAAGGGCCGGATCAAGACCCCCGGCAACATCATGGCCGCCAACAGCCGCGAGAACCCGGACCTCGACTTCGAGCACGCTGACAACATGGGCAAGTCCGCCGTCTGGATCTGCGAGCAGCCCGCGAACGTCCTCAACGGCAGCATCATGTACGACAACGACCTCGTGGCGGCGAAGGGCCTCTAACCAACCCTCCCAGTCGTCTCACACAGCGAAGCGCGCCCACTCGGGCGCGCTTCGTCATTCACACCTTCGACCGGCCGCCCCACGCGGTACGATGGATCGGCAGCCCGAGGAGCCCGCCCGATGTCCGCCAGCTCCACCCCTCGTCTCACCCGCGATAAAGAGGACGGCATGCTCGGCGGCATCTGCGCCGGCCTCGCCGCCCGCTACGGCTACGACGTCGGCCTCGTCCGGCTCGTCTGGGTGCTGCTCACCCTCCTCACGAGCGGCGTCGGCATCATCATCTACATCGCCGCCTGGGCGATCCTGCCGGTCGCCGGCGCCGCCACGCCAGCCTCGATGGGTGAGCGTCGCCGCGAATTCTCCGACGAAGTCTCCGCCGCCGCCGAACGGGCCGCCGAGGCCGCCCGGATCGCCGCCGCCCACGCCCGTCAGGCCGCCGATGAGATTTCAGCGGTCGCCAGAGGCGTCAGCCAGCCCGCGGCTCCCGCCCCGCCCACGACGCCAGCCCCGGTTGCGGAGCCGGAAGCCTCCGTCCCGGAGACGGAGGCCGGCGTCCAGCAGCAAACACCGCCGCAGAGCCCGCAGTAGACCTCGTGGTAAACCCGCGGTAGAAGCAATAGGACGGCGCACGCCATGACCTCAACGGCACACGACCCTGAAGCCCTGAAAGCCCGCGTCGAGGCGCGCCCCGTCCCCTTCTGGGACACCCTCGGCATCGAGGTCGTCCGCATCGACGAGCCCGGCCACGCCATCCTTCGCCTGCCGATGCGGCCCGCCCTCGGCACCCGTCGCGCCGAAGTCCTCCACGGCGGCGCCATCGCGACGCTCATCGACGCCGCCGCCGGCGCCGCGATCATCGCCATGATCGGCGACGACCCCGACTACTCCGGGCAGGCCACGCTCGACATCAACGTCTCGTACCTCAACGCCATCACCACCGACGCGATCGCCGAAGCGCGTATCCTCCGCGCCAGCCGCTCCATCGGCTTCGCCCAGGTCGAGGTCCGCGACGCCGCCGGCAAGCTCGCCGCCATCGGGCGTGTGACCTACTCCGTCATCCGGAAATAGCGTGGTGTGGGAGGGCGTGCCCGTCCAGCGCGTCGCGGTTGCGTAGCGGGCACGGTTGCTACGCGACGGCGCCCCGGTTCAGTGTGCGTGGTTCATGGAGCAGCATCGCGGTCATCTGGGCCGGCATGAGCGGCATTGCCCACAGGTAGCCCTGGCCCAGGTCGCATCCGATCCCGCGCAGCACGTGGGACTGGATTTCTGTCTCGACGCCTTCGGCGACAACCTCGAGCCCAAGCGCATGGCCGACGGCCACAATGCTCTTCAGGATGGGGAGCGCACCGTGTGATGCCTCTGACAGTGCATTGACGAATGAACGGTCCACCTTCAGCACATGCACCGGGAACTCGTTCAGGCGTTGCAACGAAGAGTGGCCGGTGCCGAAATCGTCGATGGCGATCCGGACGCCGAGGTCGTACAGCGATTGCGTGACTTCGATTGCCCGCTGCTCGTTCAGCGTCGCGGCTGTCTCCGTGATCTCGAGCTCCAGGTCAGCCGGGTCCAGCCCGCTTTCGTCGAGGATCGACTGCACGAGCTCGGGCAGTCCGTCGCCCAGCAGGTCGCGAGACGAGAGGTTCACACACATCCGTACGTGTTGTGTGCCCGCGGCCTTCCACGCGCCTGCTTCCCGGCACGCGCGGTGGAGGACGATCGCGCTGAGCTGTGAGATGTCGCCTGTCTCCTCGAGGGCGCCGATGAAGTCGTTGGGGAAGATCAGTCCGACCTCCGGATCCCTCCAGCGCACGAGGGCCTCGACCGCGCGGATCTCCCCGGTCTTGAAGTCGATCTGTGGTTGGTAGTGAAGTTCAAACTCGTCCATCTCGATCGCGCGGCGCAGCCGCGAGTGGAGCGTCAGCCGCTCCCGGCTTGAACCTTCACTCGCCGGGTCGAATGTGGCGAAGCGGTCGCCGCCATCACGCTTGGCCGCGTGCGTCGCTGCGGCGGCCTGCCGGATGAGGTCGCCCGAGGACGCGGAGTGATCAGGCGCAAAACTGAGCCCGACGCTTACGGAGAGGCGGATCTCTCGGCCGTCATGCTGCATCGGCCTCCGCACCGCGCGGATGATCTTATCGGCGACCGCCTCGGCATTCTTCAGCGAGCGGAATGCGGGCATGAGGATGAGGAATTCGTCGCCGCCGAAACGTGACACGACGTGCTGGGATGGCACCGCAGTGCGAATGATATCGGCGATGCGCCGGAGCAACTGGTCGCCGCTCGCGTGTCCGAATGTGTCGTTCACCAGCTGAAAGCGGTCGACATCGACGAGGAAGACCCCGGCCTTCGACCCCTGCTCACCGGCACGGATGATCTCATCGGCAAGGAAGTGCTGGAACGTCTCACGGTTCGGGAGCCCGGTCAGTACGTCCATCTCCTGCATGCGGCGCATCACATCCGCCACGCGCCGTCGCGCGCCGAGATCCCGGATCTCGGCGATCACGGCAGCATCGGACTCGCCGTGGCGGAATGTGCCCAGGATCACCTCGACGTCGACGGGCTCGCCGTCACGACGGATGAAGGTCAGTTCCTGCGATCCCGAGGCGACACTAGACCAGAGTCGCACCGACAGGAGCGATATCACGCGGCCGGTGTCTTCCGCCCGCACCAGTTGGCCGAAGGTCAGAGCCTCGAGTTCCTCCGGTTGATAACCGAGCAACTGTGCGAGCGGTCGGTTGTGCAGCAGGATCTGTCCATTGACCCCGATCACGGCCACACCGTGCTCAGTGTGGTCCAACACCGCGCGGAGACGAGTCTCGGACTCCTGCAATTGCCGGAGTTGTTCGGCGTCATCCGAGCAGTCGCGTAGCCAGCCACGGTCGAACCCGCGGCCGTCCGCGCGGATCAGGCCGCTGATGGCGATGTTGCAGATCTTGCCTGCTGGGTCGGTCCAGTCCTGAAGGATGGTCGCGTGCTCGCCGGGCGTGAATGGTTCCGTTGGCTCGGACAGCACCAGCGCGTCCTCTAGTCGGCGGCCGAGCATCGCTTCGGCCGGGATGCCCAGGAGGCGTTCGACCTGTGGGGACACGAACGCGAGGCGGCCTCGGTCGTCCGCGCGGAAGAAGACGACAGGCGACTCCTCGGCAAGGTGTGCCAGGGTGTCGCGCTGGATCCGTGCGCGCTTCCCACGCCTGGATTCGGCGAAGGTGAGCGCACCTGCGGCTCCCAGGATCGCCGCGCCAAATACACCCAGTGCTGACGCACGTTGACGGGAAGCGGCGGCGGCGGCGTTCAGGCGAGCGGGCGCGATCCGCGCAGATTGCTCGATCAGACCCAACTCGCGGTTCACGTCGTCGTAGGCGGCCGCCCCGGCACCGATGTCGGCGGCGCCATTCGCGTATGCGGTCGCCGATTCGATGAGGGTCGCTAGGTCGCCATCCAGCGCCTCGTTCCTCGTGGCGATGTTCTCCACCGCGAGAGGTTCGAGCGATTCTGCGAGGGCACGGCGGTCTCTCTGCAGCGCCCCGATGGCCGCGTCGAATGCAGTCCGTGAACCCTGTTCCCGAGCGGCATCGGTCGCCGCGACAAAGTTGACGAGGGAGATGCGCATCTGGCTGACTGCGACATTCGCCGCCTCGGCGTTGGGAACCGACGCGCGCGGAAAGAGGACCAGCGCGATCGCGACGCAAAGCGCCCCTAGGGCTGCGACGAGCGTCCCCAACATGATCGAGTTCCTCTGCTTCCCTGCAGGGGACTATCGACGAATCACCTCGGCTCTGCAGGGAGCCGAGGTGATTCGGTCGTGGGACCTCCGATTTACCTGCGGCGGCCGAGGAACCCGCTGCTCTTGAGGCGAGCCGGGGCGGCCATGCCTGGGGCATCCTCATCGTGGACAGCGAGGAAGCCGCTCGTCCGGACGCGTGGTGGTGCGTCAGTAGGCGCGCCGGCCGGCTGGGGGGAGCTGTCCGGAACGGTTCCGCCAAGGAATCCACTCACCAAGGGCGCGGGCGTTGGGGCGGTGTCTGCCTGAGTCACCGCACTGGCACTGCGCGTGCCGAGGAAGCCGCTGCCTGTCTGGCGGATCACGGCGAGCGAGCCGGTCGTCACAGAGGGAGGCGAGTCGCCAGATGAGTTGGCAGGCACGCGAGCCGATGTGCTTGCTGTCTCGCTGGCAGGCGCGCTCGCGAGCAAACCGATGTTTTGAGCGTCGGACGAGTCGCTTGGCACACTCACCGGTGTGTTGACCGGCACGTTGACCGGCGTGCTGTCGGGCACGTTGACCGGCACGTTGACCGGCGCACTGACCGGCGTGCCGGCGTTTCGGGCGCTGGACGAGTTGCCGGGCGAGCCGGCGTTCCGAGTATCGGACGATTTACCGGGCGTGCTGACGGGCACGCCGGCAGGCACAATGTCGACTTCTTCCGGGGCGGGTGCACCGCTGTTCCCGTTGTCGGGCGGGTTGCCGCTGTTCCCGTTGTCGGGCGGGTTGCCGCTGTTCCCGTTGTCGGGCGGGTTGCCGCTGTTCCCGTTGTCGGGTGGGTTGCCGCTGTTCCCGTTGTCGGGCGGGTTACCGCTGTTCCCGTTGTCGGGCGGGTTACCGCTGTTCCCGTTGTCGGGCGGGTTACCGCTGTTCCCGTTGTCG
>QZJI01000002.1 GCA_003599735.1 Dehalococcoidia bacterium
GCGACATAAATGCAGATCACATCGCCGCCGCGCTGGTTGATGATCGCGTCGATGGCGATGGCCGTCTTGCCGATGGAGCGGTCGCCGATGATCAACTCACGCTGGCCGCGGCCGATCGGGATCATCGCGTCCACGGCCTTCACGCCGGTCTGCAGCGGCTGGTTCACTTCAACGCGGGAGACCACGTCAGGCGCGATGCGCTCCACGGGGTACCGCTCAGAGGAGTTCACCGGCCCCTTGCCGTCGATCGGGTCGCCCAGGGCGTTCACCACGCGGCCGATGAGCGCCTCACCGACGGGGACGGACGCGACCAGGCCGGTCGTCCGGACTTCATCGCCTTCCTTCACCTTCTGGTAGTCGCCCATGATGATGGCGCCAACGGTCTCTTCTTCGAGGTTCAGGGCGAGGCCGCGAAGCGGCTTCCCTTCGTTGTCCATCGTGCTGGTGAACTCGATCAGTTCCGAAGAGAGGCAGGAGCCCAGCCCGTGGATGCGGGCGATACCGTCGCCCGCCTCGATCACGGTACCGACGTTGGCGGATGTTGCCCCCACGTCGAAGTGCTCGATCTGCTCCTTCAGGATGGAGGCGATCTCTTCAGGTCGAACGGCCATTGTCGCTCTCCCAATCTCCCCGCCCCCTCGGGCGGTTGTCTGTCATTCCGCCGGCCCCGTGCCGGCCAACGTGCCCGGTTAGAGGGCGGCGCGCTCCAGTGAGGAGCGCAGGTTGCGCAGACGGGTGCGGGTGGAGCCATCCACCAGCTGGTCGCCTACGCGAACGGTCATCCCGCCCAGAATGGCGGAGTCAACTCGCGTCTCAAGTTCCACCGTGCGGCCCGTCTGCTGCTGCAGCTTGGCCTTCACGGCGCCCTGGCGCTCCGCGTCCAACTCCACCGCGGTCGTGACCACGGCGCGGACGACGTTGCGCTCTTCGTCCATCAGTTCACGGAAGTACGAGGCGATGGAGCGCCCCAGCGCCAGACGGCCCTTCCGGCGCAAGAGCCGGAAGAGGTTCAGCTGCTTCGCCGTCGCACCCGGGACCACGCGCCGGACGATCGCGACGAACGCGTCATCCGTCATGCCGTCCGCCTGAAGCGCGTCCACGAACCGCGGAGCCGCCGTCAGAGAGGCGAGCCCCTCCACGGCGGTGGCCCAGGCGTCCGCATCGCCGTCCGCACGCGCAATCTCGACGACCGCGAGTGCGTACCGGCGTCCGGCCGTGTCGCGAGTGCTGGCGGTAGCGGGCACGCTAGTTGCCGTCCCGTCCGAACGAACTGGTGGCGAGCGTCTCGTCGATGAGACGCTGGTGTGCGTTTCGGTCCAGCGACTGACCGACCACGCGCTCGGCGGCGCGGACGGTCAGGTCCGCGAACTCCGCGCGCAACGATTGGATCGCCTGCTGACGCTCGCGGTCGATCTCCGCCCGCGCGCGTTCGACGATCGAATCCGCCTCACGGCGGGCCTGCGTCTCCAGCTCTTCGCGCAGCCGGGCGGCCGTCTCCTGCGCGCGGCCGATCAGGTCGCGCCCCTCGGCACGGGCCTGCTCCAGCGCACGGCGGGATTCTTCCTGGCTGCTCTCGGCGGCCTGGGCCGCCTTCGCGGAGGCCTGCAACCCCTCTTCGATCTTCCGCTTCCGTTCGTCCATCACTTTCATGATGGGCTTGAAGAGGAAGAGTCGAAGCACCAGCAGCAAGATGCCGAAGTTGACCAGCTGGGCGATCAGGCCCGGCAGGCTGATGCCAAGTGCGGCGATGCCGCCAGCCTCCTCCGCCGCGGATGCCACCGCGGGGACGACGCCGAATGCCGTGCCGAAGCCGAGCGCGACGAGGCGCGGCCGCGTGAGCAGCCGGGCGATGCCGGGGCGCTGCCTCTGCGTCTTCACTGGTCCACTCCTCGTCAGGATGCCATCTCCGAGGCAGGGCGGGCCGCAATGGCCCGTCCTCCCTCAGACGGTCATCCGTGATGCAGTCTCCCGAGGGCGCGTCCTAGGATCCTAGAAGACGAAGCCGATCAGGATGGCGACGACCAGGCAGTAGATGCCGATGGCCTCCGCGAACGCGACAGCGAGGATCATGTTGGTCTGGATAGCGCCGGCGGCCTCCGGGTTGCGACCCAGAGCCTCCATCGCCTTCCCACCCAGCATGCCGATGCCGAGCGCCGGGCCAAGGGCGCCGAGCCCCATGGCCAGCGCCGCCGCCAGGAACTTCATCGAGGCCACGGTGGACTCGTTGTCCGCCGCGCCCACAGCCTGCTGGGCGCCGGCAACGCCGGAAGCCAGCACGAAGAGGGCGCCGGTGATGGCCGTGGCGACCAACGAGCGACGTGCGATCTTCATCTACTTCAACCCTCCCCTGGGTGTCCCCGGATCCGCCGGGGGCCTCACGGATGACTCACGCCCCCGGGCGGGGCAACGTGCTGGTTAGTGGTGCGCCGGCTCCATCGAATGGTCGGCTGCCGCACCGTGTTCCTCGTGCTCACCGTCGCCGTGGTGCGAGACCGCGGTGACCGCGAACACGAGCGTCAACATCGCGAAGACGAAGCCCTGGATCAAGCCCACGAAGAGCTCCAGGCCGTAGAACGCGTCCACCAGGACGAACGGCACCAGGAACGACATCATGAGCAGCAGGACCTCGCCCGCAAAGATATTGCCAAACAGACGGAAGGTGAACGACACCACGCGCGACATCTCCGACACGAGTTCGAGGATACCCACGAAGACGTCGATCAACCCCATCGGGCCCTTCTTCACGAGGGCGCCGAAGGCGAAGAATTTCTTGAGGTAGCCTGGCCCGAGCGACTGCAGGCCCCACATCTCCACGAAGACGAAGGAAAACAGGGCGATCGCCAGCGGGGCGTTGATGTCCGTGTTCACCGAACGGAAGTACGGGGCCAGCGCGCCAGAGAACGATCCATCGTGTGAGCGCTCGACCTCCTCCGCGCCTTCCGCCGCGACGATCGCGACACCGGCATGGGAGGAGACATCGGCCACGTAGGAAGCCGACGATGCGCTCAGGTCAGCGGTGTGACCGCCGGCCGGCGTGGCGGCCGGAGTGTCACCGGCAGGCGCGCCCTCGTGTTCCCGCTCGAAACCCTCAGGCAGAAGGATGGGGTCGCCATTCTTGATCTTGCGCTGCTCGGGCTTGAGCGGGATGTAGGCAAGCCCGCCGGACTGCTGGAAGACCACCTGCGTGGCGCCGTGGCCCGGCTCCGGCTTACCAATGATGTTGTTGATCGGCAGCAGGCCAAAGTAGTTGTAGCAGACGACCGTGAAAAAAATGGTGCCCACCAGCGGGAAGAAGCGGCGGCCATTCTTCTCGCCCGCCACCTGGACCACGATGCCGTAGAACGCGGAGACCATCGCCTCGACGAACCCGGAGAAACCGCTGGGGACTTCCTTCACCCCGCGGCCAGCGATGATGGCGGCCAGCGAGAGCAGAGAGACGACTACCCAACCGGTGATCATCGTGTTGGTGATGGGGATCCCGCCGAGAGTGGTGATCTTCTCGGGGGCGACAACGATCACGGGGGAGACGCCGCCGACAAAGAGGACGCCGACCATGATGAGCGCAATGACGCCCGCCGCGATCAGCAGCTTCTTCACCCACGCCTCTTTCGCTCAATGCGGTTCAAGACTTCCCTCAACCGCCGGACTGCGTCCGCAAGTCCAACAGCGAGGCCCGCCGCCATAAACACCAGCGTCAACACCGGGTCTGTGTCGAACTTCGCATCGAGCCAGCGCCCGAGCAAGGTCCCGCCCACGATCCAGATAGCGAGTGAAAACCCGATACCCAGCAGGCCAAACGCCGGTGAAGTCAGCACGGCGGCCCAACCCTTCTGGAAGCCGGGCCGCGCAGGACAGTAGCATTCGCCCTAGTGGCGATCAACCGACTTTGTGCGCCCGCGCACGACCGACTGCCACCTACTTCGCGCTTCCTAGATCGTCCAGGTCGAGTCCGGAGACGAAGTCTCGGAAGGCGGAGAGTTTTTCCAGTTCCTCGCGCGACACCGGGGGCGGTTGGTCGGGCGCGGCTTCGCCCTCCACGACCTCTTCACCGTCCTCATCCAACAGAATCCCGGCCCGCTCCAGCACGTCGTCCACGGCATAGATCGGGGCGCTCGCCCGCACCGCGATGGCAATGGCGTCCGAGGGACGCGAGTCGATTTCCAGCAGTTGCCCGTCCTTCTGGATCTGGATGGTGGCGTAGAACGTGTCGTCCTTGAGGTCATTCACAATAACAGCCTGGACGGAGCCGCCCAGCTCCTGGACCAGATTCAGCATCAGGTCGTGACTCTGCGGCCGCGGGACGGAGACATCCTGCAGGCGAAACGCGATGGCGTCCGCGACATCCGCGCCGACCCAGATCGTGAGATAGCGCTCGGCTTCCTTCTCCCGAAGGACCACCACACGGCGGTAGTGGCGGAGGCCGACGCGGATCGAGTCAATAATCAGTTCGCGCATGACCACCTCCGTCCACTGACGAGTGTACCGCGCCTTCGAGACATCGCTATTCGGCCGTCGGAGGATTCGAGTTCATCGAATCACCGTAAAGCGCCCGCTCGATCGCAGGGTCAAGGGGGACGCCACGCCCGACGAAGGCAAGCGCACGGCGGCGGAGCGTCGGGCGATCCATCAGGATGCGGTGCGAACAACCTCGACAACGGAGGCCCACGTCGCCACCCAACCGGACGACCTCCCACTCATGGCTGCCACACGGGTGCGGCTTCCTCAGGCGCAGCACGTCCCCCATACGCAGGTCGAGGAGGTCGAGCGCGGCCACAGAAGGATCCGCTATTGCGCGCGCGCGACGTTGATTTGGTCGCGCAGCTGGATCGCGGCTGCGCGGGAGGCGTCCGCCCACCGGCCTTCGGATCCGCCGCCGGCATATAACACACCTCGTGAGGCGTTCACCGCGATGCCAGCGCCGTGGGCATCTATCCCCGCCCGGACGGCGGCTTCCAGGTCGCCCTCCTGCGCCCCCACGCCCGGCATCAGAAAGAGCAGGTCGGGACAGATTTCGCGGATGCGCGCCGCCTCTGCCGGGTAGGTCGCACCGACGACAAGGCCCACATTCCCCCGCGTGTTCCACTGGTTCGCGAGGCAGGCGATGCGTTCATAGAGCGGGCGCCCCTCGACCTGGAGATCCTGCACATCGACCGCGCCGGCGTTGGAGGTGCGGCAGAGCAAGAAGGAGTGGCGGTCGGCGTAGCGCAGGAACGGTTCCACGGCGTCGCGGCCGAGGTACGGGTTCAGCGTCACGGCATCCGCGCCCAGCGACTCGAAGACCGCGCGCGCATACGCCTCTGAGGTGTGCCCGATGTCGCCACGCTTGGCGTCCAGGAGCACCGGCACATCCCGCGGGACGGCTGCGATGAGCTCGCGCAGCATGTCGATGCCCTCGCCCAGCCATGGCTCGAAGAAGGCGATATTCGGCTTGAAACAGGCCACCACATCGCTCGTGGCCTCCACGATCCCCATCAGGAAGTCGCGGACAGTGACGCCCGCGGGAATCTTCGTGGGGTCGGGGTCGAGTCCGACGCACAGGAGCGAGCGGTTGCGCTGCGCCGCCGCCTCAAAGCGGGTGCGGAAGGTCGTATGCGTCTCAACCTGCGGCACGGCTGGGCTCCTTCTTCAGGCCACCGGACGAAGCACGCGCAGAGGAGGAAGCGCCGCGCCGCCGTCGCGCAACCGCTGGATGGTCGCCTCGAACGAATCGGCGTCCCCGGTAGCGTAGCAGAGCACCTCCTGAGGCGGCCCTGCCGGCACGTCCTGTCCCGCCTCCGCCATCACCGCCAGCACACGGCGCGCGACCGGCTCCGCGGCGTCGAGCACCTCGACGCTCGCGGGGAGCAGTGCGGCAAGCGTGGGTCGCAGGAACCCGTAGTGCGTGCAGCCCAGTGCGACCTCATCCACGCCCTCAGCAACGGGCCCCCGCAGCGCGTCGGACAGCATTGTCCGCACCCGTTCACTGGCCGTCTCCCCCGCTTCGACCAGATCAGCGAGACCGGGCATCGCGATGGTGGTGACGGTGGCGTCCCCGCTGTGGCGCTCGGTCAGCCGGGCGAGGCGTGCCCCGCTGACGGTGCCAGTGGTGGCGAGGACGGCGACGGTGCGGCTGCGGCTGCGCTCCACAGCCGGCTTCACAGGCGGCTCCATGCCCACGACCGGGATCGTGAGCTCCGCGCGCAACCGCTCGAGGGCGGCGGAGGAGGCGGTGTTGCAGGCGACGACGATAACGGTCGCGCCGCCCGCGATCAGCGTCCGCGCGAGCACAAGGGCACGGTCGGCGACTTCCTCGGCCGTCCGGTTGCCATACGGGAAAAAAGCGGTGTCCGCGAGATAGGAGATGGGAAGCGAGGGGGCGAGGCGGTGTAGCGCCTCGGCGACGGTGAGGCCGCCGACTCCGGAGTCGAAGATCCCGGCTCTGACCTGCATGCACCCTCCGCGGCCCGCCCGCAGATGCGGTCAGGCTACGGCCCGCCCGACCGCGCGGCAACTCACGTCCGACCGGCGGGCCCGTACGATTGGTAGATGCCGCCCCGTCGCGTCGATGTCGCACTCGCACCGTCCTTCGCGGAACCCGCCGGGCGCACCTGCCTGGTCGTGGATGTGCTGCGTGCGACTTCGGCGATCGCTGTCCTGCTCGGCCGTGGCACGCGAGCGGTCTACCCCGCGGCCACCGTGGAGGAGGGGCTGACGCTGCGCGAGCGGCTGCGTGTGGAGGGGATTGAGGCGGCGCTCTGCGGCGAACGCGACGCGCTGCCGCCGCCGGGGTACGACTACGGCAACTCTCCGGGGGCCTTCACCGCCCTCGACCGCGTACCGGAAGCCGCCGTGGTGGCGACCACGAACGGCACCCCCGCGCTGCTCGCCTGCGCTTCCGCGCCGCTGGCGATGACGGCGGCGCCGCTCCAGGCCGCCGCCGTCGTCCGCGCGGCGATCGAGGCCGACCGCGACATCTTGGTGGTCTGCTCCGGGCTCCGGCGCGAGCCCGCGGAGGACGACACGCTGGCCGCCGGTCTTTTCGTGGAGCGATTCGTCCGGCTGGGCGGCTTCCCAGGGACGGAGGCGCTCTTTGCGCTCGAACGGTACGAGGAGGCCCGAAACGACCTCGCCGGGGCGCTGGCGCGGACCGAGCACGGCCAGCGGTTGGTCGACCTCGGATTTGGGGACGACATCGCGCTGTGTGGCGCGCTCGACCGATACAGCGTGGCTGGTTCCCTGAGCAGAGAAGGTGGCCGGGCCGTGCTGCGCCCGATGATGTCCGGGCCGACTCGCTAGAGCGGCATATCCGGCGGACGATCAGGACGCTCTTCTCCGGGGGCGGGACGGCCTCGGGCGATCCGTTTCGCAGACTCAACCCGCAGGGCGAAGTCGCGGTCGGGCGGCAGCGGCGCGGCGCCCGCGAGTCGCTCGCGCAGTTCGGGCGTCGCGGGCGTCGCCACCTCCCACGAGGTCAACGACTCGTCGAGGGCGGCCAGCGCGGCGTGGGGTGGCTCATGCCGGCCGTACCGCAGGCGGTCGAATACGCCGGCCACGCCGGGGAAGGGCGCGTCCATCAACTCCTCGGCGCGGCCCGCGAACTCCAGGGCGGTCTCGCCGGGCAGGCGGGCGAACCCGCGCTCCTCGCCGTCCCGTTCCACGCGCCGCCACAGCAGGTACGCGGGATGGCGGCCCTCCCACCCGTCACGCCCTCGACGCCGTCCGCGCGGGAAGAGGTCGCGGAGGAACGAGCCGAGACCGCCTGACGACGACACATCGCCGCGCACCTCCGCGACAGGGCCTTCGTCACGAGAACGACGCGACAGCATGAGGCGCGCGATCCGGTATAGCACCCAGGCGATGAACAGTGCCGCGATGAATTTCGCCCCGTTCGCGATCCAGCCGGGCAGGCCGCCCTTCCCCTGGCCCTGCTCGCCCCGCAGCTGGTCAAGGTTCAGCCCGACCCGGCCGAGGTTGTCGAAAACGTTCGTGATCCCCTGCGGGAGGAGGAGGTGGAGGAGGAAGTCCATCACCCAGTAGAGCGGCGTGATGATGATGATCAGCAGGATCTCCACGATCCGCAGCGCCACGCCGCCCACGGCCTCTAACACCACTGAGACATTCAAGAGGACGGAGAGTCCGAGCAGGGCCGCCATCACCACGAGCATCCCGATGGTGCCGCCGATGGCGACGAGCCACGGCCCCGGTCGCACCGGGCCCTCGGACGGCGCGGTCGCGCGCACATGGTTCGCGACCGCCAACGTGAGCACACCGCCGACGAACTGGCCCACGGCCCAGGGCGCCAGCCCGCCCACGTCGCCCGCGGCCGCGACCGCCATCGCCACCAGCGCGAAGGCAAACCCGACGCCGAACGAGCGCGCGACACGCTCCACCGTGACGGCGCGCCGTCCGGCCATCGCGAAGCGGAACCAGACCAGCGCCAGTCCGAGCATCGTGACCGAGAGCGCCGCGCCGGAGCCACCGCCAAGGTCGGGGTCGTCAAGAAACGCCTTCAGATCCAGCCGGTCCGAAAAATACTGGTTGGGATCTGTCACGAACCCCGCGACGCTCGACGTGTCCCAGATCCTGAGGTCGCCGGCAATCGCCAGATGCGCGATGACGTTCAACCCCAGCACCGTCGAGAAGAGCAGCATCAGCGCGCCAGCGGCGCCGTCCAACCCGATGCGGGTCGTGCCCCGGATCAGCAGGAACCCGCCGAACGCGGCGATCGCAACCAGCGGCCAGGACGGCCCGTGGGAGGCCAGCCGTGCCGTCTCGATGGCCACCAGAGCCCGCTCGATCGTCGCGCGGTCCGCGACTTCGGCCGCGGCGTTCGCCAGCCGTACCCGCTCCGCCAACGACTCAAGGAACGAGCGCTCGCCGAGCGTGGTGAGCACGCGGAGCATCATGAACCAGGTGACCGACTCGACCCCGACGTACAGCGTGTCCAGCAGATCCGTCCGCCACGCGCGGCGCGAGCGCGTCCCCAGCGCGTTCATGGGGCCACCCACTCGGGCGCTTCCATCACGCCCGCGGCGATCGCCTCCGCCTCCAGCGCCTCGACGACACTTGCCACCTCGGTCACGCGGACGGGTGCGGGGTCGACACCCCAGACGCGAGTGCTCGTCTTCACCACATGCACTCGATGCCCGCGCCCGCGCAGACGGCGCAGCGTCTCGACGAGCTCGGCGGGCAGTACGGCAGCCACGAGCACGATCGTGGCACCCGCTGGGATCGGGTGCGCGGAGTCTTCCAGCGCGTCCGACATCTCCCCGGTGGTGAACGCGGTCACCATCGCCAACGCCTCCAGCACCCGGTTCAATTGATCGGGGCGCCGTCCGGCACCGATGTGGATCGTGCGGTCGGCATCCGGGAACGAGCCGTTGGCGATCAGCCCCACGGCCGAGCCGGACTCGACTGCCCACGAGGCGACCGACGCCGCCACGGAGACGCCGCGCTCCAACAGCACGGGGTCGGAGCCCTGCCAGGAGTAGTCGAACGTAGGAATGTTGAGCGCAATCACCATCGCCTGCGCGCGGCTCGGCTCGTACAGCCGCGACTGCATCCGGCCGAGGCGCGCCGTCGCGTGCCAGTCGATCCGCTTCATCGGGTCGCCCGGCTGGTAGTCGCGCACGCCGACCACGCGGCTGGGATCCTCGTAGATGCGAGCGCCGCCGCGCCGGTCGCCGAAGGGGCGTGCGCTGTCGAACCCCAGGTCGCCGAGAGGATAGACGTGCGGGTAGACGACGATCCCGTCCACCGGCCGGCCGGTCTCCTCCTCGCGGTCGAAGAAGCCAAAGAGGTCGCCGGAGCGGAGACGCGTGGGGCCCACGCGGAAATAGCCGCGCCGGACGGCACGTAGTTCCATGGGCCACTCCAGGCGGTCGTGCATGCCGAGCGCCGCGGTCCGCTGGAGCAACTGCGTCCCGGGCGAACCGCCGGCGTGCGTCCGTACGCCAGTGACGGGCATCCCGCGCGGCATCGTCTCCCGCACCTCGATCCACGGGACGGGGAGCGGCTTGCGGTTCTCCAGCACCAGCGTGAGGTCAGTGCGCTCGCCCACGAACAGACGGTGCTCCACCAACCGGCGCGAGTAGACCACGCGCTCCAGGCAGACCCGCCTCCACATCCGCGCGAGGGCGCCGGTGCCAAAGAGCAGCGCCCCAATGATCACGAGCGCCGCGGAACCGGAGGCGAAGCCGACCAGCCCGAGCAGGGCCGAGGCCATCAGCCACGACTCCGTGATGATCGACTTCACGGCCGGGGCCTACGTCCGGTCGGCCACGGGGACGGGGATGTCGCGCAGGATCTCGTCCAGCACGTCGTCCGCGGTGCGGCCACGCAGCCGCGTGTTGCTGGAGAGCAGCAGCCGGTGCGCCAGCACCGGCTGCGCCAACCCCTTCACGTCGTCCGGCCGCACGTAGTCGCGGCCCTCGATGGCGGCGCGGGCGCGGGCGGCGCGGAACAGCGCCAGCGAGGCGCGCGGGCTGGCGCCGAGGTCGAACGCGCCGTGCGTGCGTGTCGCCCGCACGATCGCGACGGCGTACTCCGCGACGGCGTCCTCCACATGGATGTGCGGGAGCGCCTCGCCCAATGTGACGAGGTCCGCCGCAGAGACCACCGGCCGCAGCCCTGACAATGGCGAACGCGCCTCGAACCGCCGCAGGATCGAGACCTCGTCGTCCTCCGACGGATAGCCGACCTTCAGGCGGACAAGGAAACGGTCGAGCTGCGCTTCCGGCAGCGGGAACGTGCCTTCGAGTTCGACCGGGTTCTGTGTCGCCAGCACGACGAAGGGCATGGGGAGCGGCCGGGTCTCGCCGTCGATCGTGACGGTGCGTTCCTCCATCGCTTCGAGGAGCGCGGACTGCGTGCGCGGTGTCGCGCGGTTGATCTCGTCGGCCAGCACCACGTTCGCCTCGATCGGGCCGGGGCGGAACTCGAAGCGACTGGTGGCCTGCGAATAGTAGTTGAGGCCCAGCACGTCCGATGGCATCAGGTCAGGTGTGAACTGGATCCGCCGGAACGTCCCGCCGATGGAGGCCGCGAAGGCGCGTGCCATCGTCGTCTTTCCGGTGCCGGGGACATCCTCCAGCAGCACATGGCCGCCGGCCAGCACCGCGACCAGCACGAGGTCGACCGCCTGCTCCGCGCCCACCACCACCTGGCCCACGCTGGCGCGGATCCGCTCGGCGGCCTGCTGGATCGTCGCGGCGGCGGCGGCGCCGTCTCGCGCTGCGGTCATTGAAGCCTCCTCGGGGGCGGGTGGTGCCGGGCACGATAGCAGAGGCGCGGCCGCCCCGAGTCCACACGCTCACCCCGGTACAATGACGAGACGGGGGAACCATGAGCGACGAGCAGACACGGGCGGCGGCGCTGGCGCGCGAATGGCGTGAGGTACGCGGCGTACTCCTCGGGCTCGCCGAGCAGTTGCCGGAGACGGGGCTGGGCCGCGCGACCGAACGGGCGGGCTGGACCATCCGTCACGAACTTGCGCACCTCGCCGTCCTGGACCGCGATGTCGTCCACATCTTCGAGCGCGCCGCCTCCGGCGCCGGGGAAGTCCTCGACGAAACGCGCGAAGCCATCGCCCTGCGCCGGATGCGCGGGCAGGCGATGTTCGCCGCGCAGGAACTCCGCCTCAACGCGCTCCGCCAGTACCTCGCCGACGCCGGAGAGCGCGCCGCCGCCGCCATCGAAGCGCAGGCGGGGTTGCTCAACCACCCGGTACGCCTCGCCGGAAGGGAGACGACCACCGTCGCCGGGCACCTGGAACATGCCCTCACACGGGCCCGCGAGGGCATCACCGTCCTGCGAGACGCTCTTAAGTAGGCGCGGCTCAGTAGAGGCGGCGCCCCACCCGTCTGACGCTCTGATAACCTTTAACCTTCATCGTTCGGGCTGAGGGAGCCTCGTGTGACGCTGGAAAACCCGACAAACCTCGTCTTTGATCGCCTGTCGATTTCGCGCGTCTCCGTGCCCAAGCAGAAGCCCGAAGAGCGGATCAAAAACTTCGAGGAGACCTACCTCGGCCTGAACCTCGACATGGCTATCGTCGAGGCGTACCGCTGCATCGACTGCCCCTCCGCGCCCTGCATGGAGGCCTGCCCCGTCCACAACGACATCCCCGCCGCCCTCAAGCGGCTGGAAGACGGCGACATCCTAGGCGCCGCGGCGAAGTTCCGCGAGACCTCCACCCTGCCCGAGATGTGCGGCCGCCTCTGCCCGCAGGAGTCCCTCTGCGAGGGCGCGTGCGTCGTCGGTTTCGCGATCCGCCCGGATGGCTCCTCGCAGCCGCCGGTCGCCATCGGACGGCTCGAATCCTTCATCGCGGACAACCAGCGGAAGATGACCGGTGGCTTCCCCGTGCAAATGCGCCTGCCCTCCACCGGCCGAAAGGTCGCGATCGTCGGCAGCGGCCCGGCCGGCCTTACCGTCGCCGAGGAACTGCAGCTCCGTGGCCACAATTGCACCGTCTACGACCTCTGGCCTGAGGCGGGCGGCGTCCTCCGTTACGGCATCCCCGCCTTCAAGATGAGCAAACAGATCCTCGAGGAGAAGCTGCAGTCGCTCCGTGACATGGGGATCTCGTTCGTGCAGAACACGCGCGTCGGCAAAGACGTCAGCCTGCAGGAGCTCCACGACCGCGATGGCTTCGATGTGATCTTCATCGGCACTGGCGCGGGTGTCGGCAACTCGCTGCGCGTCCCCGGCGAGGAATTGGCGAACGTCTACCAGGCCACGGACTTCCTCGTGCGCGGCAACCTGTCGCCCGAAGAACTGCCCGAGGACAAGCGCGAACGCCCGTACGTCGGGCAGCACGTCGTGGTCGTCGGCGGCGGTGACACCTCGATGGACTGCGTGCGCACCGCCGTCCGCCTCGGCGCCACCCACGTGACGTGCGTCTACCGCCGCACCGAGGCCGAGATGCTCGGCCGCGCCGAGGAGCGCCACCACGCGCGCGAGGAGGGTGTCGTCTTCTCTTACCTCACGACCCCGACGAAGTTCATGGGCGATGACCAGGGCCGGGTGAGCGCCGTGGAACTGGTGAAGATGGAACTCTCGGAACCGGACGAGTCCGGCCGCCGCCGTCCCGTCACCATCATGGGCTCCGAGTACACGATCCCCGCCGACGCCATCGTGATCGCCATCGGCTACAACGCCGACCAGGAGTTCGCGGAGGAAGCGCCGATCGAGACTGACCGCTGGGGCCTCGTGAAGGTGGACACCCGCACCGGCCAGACGAACATCCCGTACATCTTCGCCGGCGGCGACGTCGTCAACGGCGCCGACCTCGTCGTCACCGCCATCCGCGACGGCAAGAAGGCCGCCACATGGGTCCACACCTATCTCAGCGGCCTCCGCCCGAAGCAATAACCCTACCTCGTCGCGCTCGCCTGCTGGATGGTGTGCGCCGTCCAGTAGTGGTGTGTCTTCGCCACGACGGTGATCACCGACTTCACCTCGTCCTTCAGCGTGAACGAGGGCGAGGCGGGCACCATCAGCCGCTCGTCCTCGAACTTCGCCTCCACGTTCTCGAGGATGATCGTGGCGCACATCCACGCGGCCATCGCCCGCGAGTGGCAGGTGATGGTGAGCCAGCCGGGCTCGTCCACCTCCGAGTAGAGCCCGGTGGTCATCCAGATGCCGCGGCGGATCTCGTCGATCGCGTCAAAGCCCTCGGTCGCGGGGGCGTCGGCTGGCGCGGCGCCAAGGGCTGAGTCCGCGCCGCGGTGGGGCGGGCCGCCGTAGAGCGCGAGTTCGCAGAAGCCCTCCCACATCGCGCGCCAGTCCGGGCGGCCGTCCGGCTGGTAGACGAAGTCGGCGGACGACATCGTGGCGGCTTGCGGCGGGGCGGGGGCAAGCACCTCGATCGGCGGGTCCGAGGGCGACGGCTCCGCGCCCATCCGTGCCGCCACCAGCGACTCCGGCCGCGCAAAGACGAACTCCACCGGCTCTTCGAGGAACGTGGCAAATGAGGTGGCCAGTTCGCGGCAGTCCTGGATCCGCTCGAACGGCACGGTGTTCTCGACGACGATCAACATGCGTGGCACGGGCGCCTCCGGGCGTTCGACGGGTCTTCCTGGATCGCCTTCTACAGTCGCCGCCGCCCCGGCTGTTCGCAACACGGCCGCGACGCGAGACAATCACCCCACCATGCCGATCTACGCCTACCGCTGTCCCGCCTGCGGCACCGAGTTTGAGGTCTCGCGCCGCCTCGCCGACCGCGCCAGGCCCGCCCTCTGCCCCCACGACGGTACCGAGGGCAAACGCCTCATGACCGCGCCAAACGTCGGCGGGCTGGCCGTCGACCCGGCGAGTGCCCCGAAGACCCCGGCGCCAGCGGCGAAGTCGTGGAGCCACTTCGGCCACAGCCACACCGGCGGCGGCGCCCACTCGCACGGCGCACCGCCCGCGCCCCCCACCCCGCCGCCCTCGGCCTGACGGAGCCACGCTGCGCGAGGGGCGAGCACGCCCGCGCGGTATCCTCCTCCACGAACACCTCGGGATGCGGCCCGGGGCAGCGAGGGGGCGGCATGCGCGCGGAAGTCCTGAGCATCGGCACCGAGATTATGTTCGGTGAGATCACCGACACGAACGCCGCGTTCATCGCGGGGCAGTTGCCCCAGTACGGCATCGACCTGCTGTACGTCTCCCAGACCGGGGACAACCCGACGCGCATGCGCGAACTGTTCGACCGCGCCTGGAGCCGCTCAGACTACATCTTCGTCACAGGCGGCCTCGGCCCCACCGAGGACGACATCACCCGCGAGATGATCGCGGAGATGCTCGGCGAAACGCTGACCGTCGACCCGGAGCAGGAACGCCTCCTGCGCGCGCGCATGGAGGGCAGCGGACGGCGCATGCCCGAACGCAACATCAAGCAGGCGATGCTCATCCCCTCCGCGCGCGCCCTCCCCAACCCGCGCGGCACCGCGCCCGGTTGGTGGGTCGAGCGCGACCGCAAGGTGATCGTCGTGATGCCCGGCCCGCCCGCCGAAATGACGCGCATGTGGGAGCACGAGGTCGCCCCCGAACTGGAGCGGCGCGCCGACTCGATCCTCGTGAGCCGCACGCTCAAGACGACCGGCCTCGGCGAGAGCACCGTCGACGAGATGCTCTCGCCGCTGCTGAAGGGCACCAACCCCAGTATCGGCATCTACCACCGCGGTGACGGCGTCCACGCGCGCATCGCCGCGAAGGCGAAGACGCGCGCCGAGGCCCAGCGACTCATCGAGCCCGTCGAGGCCCAGGCCCGCGCGATCCTCGGGCACAACATCTGGGGCGTCGACGACGAGTCGCTGTCGGCGGCCGTCGGGAATATGCTGCGCGCGCAGGGCCTCACCATCGCGCTGATGGAGAGCGCCACCGGCGGCGCAATCGCGAACGCGATCACCGACATCGACGGCTCATCCGACTACTTCAAGGGCTCGCTGGTCACCTACGCCACCGAGGCGAAGATCGCGAACGGTGTCCCGGCGGAGGTCCCCGCGCAGCACGGCGTGATCTCGCGCGAGACCGCCGAGGCGATGGCCGCCGCCACCCGCCTCCGCCTCAACGCCTCGCTCGGCCTCGGCATCACCGGCATCGCCGGCGGCAACGAGGTCGAGGGCCAGCCCCCCGGCACCATGCACATCGCCCTCACCGACGGCACCCGCACCGAGTACAGCCTGACCCACTACTACCAGGGCCGCGAAGCCGCGAAGAAGCGCGCCGTCCTCAACGCGCTCACGCTCGTGAGGACTTACCTGATGACTCGTGCCGCGGAGAAATAGGTGTCATCTCGCACCGCCGGTGTCGTCCTCGCACGGTCGCTCTCCGTCGTCGACGACGTTGCACTCTGGTCGCAGGTGCCACCGCCCTTCCGAGGGCCAGCACGCTACTTCCACGCGGTAACCATCGGCCAACGGCGTGCGCTCGGGATGCCGTCGCAAGCGCTCGCCGACGAGCGGTTCCGCGAACGACTCTACGCCGTACTCGCCGCGTGGGGCATGTCGAGTCGTGCGGCAGAGCTGTCCGACTACTCCGAACTGTTCCGGCGAGCTCAGGCGCTTCGCGACGAAATCGACGTCCTCGCGAGCGAGTCTCTTGGCGCACTCGAGCAACCGGCAGCCGTCGCTGACACCCTCTGGGGACTGATCACTCGACTCAGAGTGAGCGATACCAGATCGCAGCTCGTCGCTGGTTCGAAGTTCCTTCACCATCTCTTGCCCAATCTGGTTCCGCCAATGGATCGGGCCTATACCGGCGCTTTCTTCTGCAAGCATGACCTGAATAGCCAGACACTGGTGCTCCAGAGTCGTCAGGATCAATGGTGGCGGGCGATGTTCTGCGAGTTCTCGCGTTTCGCGAAGCAGCGACGAGAAGTCATCGCACCGCTGATCGATGGAGACTGGCAGACGGGAGTCCCGAAGGTGATCGATAATGCGATCGTGGGATGGGTCTCAACACAGAAGTCCCGCTAGGACACACTACACAAACGCGATGACCCCCACCTCCACCCCAATCCGCATCGCTGACAACAACCTCTGGCCCTTCCGCCTCGCTGACGGGGGCGTGCTGCTGGTCGACGCGGGGTGGGAGCCGGACGAGGATCTCGAGGCGTGGGGCGGCATCGAGGCGCAGGCGGGGGCGCTCGGCTTCGCGGCGCGCGACGTGCGCATCGTGGTCGTGACGCACGAGCACATCGACCACGCGGGACTGGCAGCGCGGTGGGCGCGCGGGGGCGCACGCATCGTCGCGGCGCGCGC
>QZJI01000073.1 GCA_003599735.1 Dehalococcoidia bacterium
GGCGGCGGCGGCGGGCGTCGCCCGCCAGTTCTACCGCCGCTACCGGCGTCCCATGTGCATGCCGGAGATCCGCACATGCTCTGAGGTGTACGGGAGCAACGCGAGGTGACGTGCCCGCTTCACTGCCTGTGCGACGGCGCGCTGGTGACGCGCGCATGTCGACGCCTTCCGGCGCGGTTCCATCTTGCCGCGCTCCGTGATGTAACGGCGGACAAGGTTCACGTCCTTGTAGTCGACGATATCCGTCTTCGCGCGACAAAATTCGCAACCGCGCGGACGGCGGAACCCGCCACCACCACCGTCACGGCCGCCACGCCCACCGCGACCGCGTCGCTCTTCGCCGTCGTCGTTCATCGTCAGTCCTCCACTGCCCGGGATGTTGCCATTAGAACGGCAAGTCGTCCGGGTCGATATCGCCTTCGCTGTCGGGGCCAACGGCCATGCCGGGGGCGAACCCGCCGCCACCGCCGCCGTCGCGGCCACCGCCCAGGAATTTCACTTCTTCCGCGATCAATTCCGTGCGGTACCGCTTCTGCCCGGTCTGCTGGTCGTCCCAGGAGCGCGTCTGCAAGCGTCCCTCGACATAGACCAAACGGCCCTTTTGCAGGTACTGCGCGCAGGTCTCCGCCAGACGGTTCCACGTCACCACGTTGAACCACTCGGTCTCTTCACGCTGTTCGCCGTTGCTGGTGTAGCGCCGGCTAGTCGCAACGGAAAACGTGGTGACCGCGCTGCCGTTTGCGGTGTACCGCATCTCGGGATCGCGTCCCAGGTGGCCAATGACCATGCATTTGTTGAGCACGAGATGCTCCGGATCCGGGGAGACGCGTTAGTCGGCGGCGGCCGATGCCGCCTCAGCCTCTGCCATCTCCGGGTTGTCGGCTTCCGGAACGGCGCTGGCCATCGGGTCACGGTCGCGGTCGTCCCGCTCGTCGCGGTCGCGGCCACGGTCGTCGCGATCCTCACGGTCGCGGTCGTCGCGGTCACGGTCGCGGCGGTCGTGGCCCTGGAACGGGATGATCCCACGGACAAGCAAGTGGCGGATGACCTGCTCGGAGATCCGCAGGAGCGCCTCCAGCACCGGCGCGCCCTGAGGCGGGAGCCGGAACGTCATGAGGACGTACGTACCCTCCAGCAGGTGGTTGATCGGGTAAGCGAGCCGACGTCGCCCCCACACATCGGTCGAGAGCATCTCGCCGCCGTTGGCCTCGATCTGCGACTGGATGTTCGCGATCGCGGCCGTTGTCTCATCCGCGTTGAGACGCGGATGGATAATCGAAACAAGTTCGTATTCGTTCACGGTGCCTCCGCTGACCCTGGTCGTCAGGAGGCGGCTGACTCGGCAAGCGCCGACGCCGCCCCGATCCGCGGTAATGGGTATGGATTGAGTCTAGGTGCCTCTCCCCCGCAGGAGCAAACCCCGCATGGCACAGGGAGGCGAATCTGACGCGGCCAGTGACGTCTCGGCCGCGCGCTGGAAGATGTCCCCGAAGGCGGCTAGTTGTTCGACGGGGGCCGCGGCCCTCCGGGGCCGCGGGAATCACGGATGATTTCGGCGATCGCCTGCTGGATGTGGCTGTCCTCCACGTAGGCTGCGCCGTCACGCTCGCGGATGGCGGCGGCCCGGACGAGGATCAGCGCGCGCGGCATCCCCGCCGGTGGCTCCGTATTCCACGCCGTCAGGGTGATGAGGACGCCATTCGGATCCTCCAGGAAGACCAGCCGCTCGTACCCCCGCACGATCTCCTCGGATCCGGAGACGCCCGCCGTCGACATCGCGTGCCAGATCTCCGTCATCGTGTCGCGCGAGACGTTGAGTGAGAGGTACTGCATGGAGCCCACACCCGGCTGCGCCTCCGCAATCGCCACCCGTGCGCCCTCGGCCGGACCGACGAGCATGATGAAGGAGTCGTTCCCGCCGCAATACATCAGCGCACAGAGCGATTCCGGGTCGTCCCGGTTCGGTTCCACGTAGACCGGTACCAGGCCCAGCCGCTGGTAGAAGTCCATCGAATCACGCAGGCTGCGCACGATGATCGCCGTATAGCCCACGCCCTGCGCCTGCAGCATTCGAGCCTCCATACCCCGTTGCGGCCATCGACGTGGCACGCCGCCGCAGGGTACCCCGCCCGGCCGAGGAGGCGCGACGCTTCGCCGGATGGCTATCATCCGGCGATGGCCAGCACCCCTCGCTTCAGCATCCCGGACACACTCGCGGCGAACGCCGACAGCCTCCTCGAACTGCGCGCCCTCGTCGGGCGGTTGAGCGACGCCGACCTGGCGCACCCCCTCGGCGGCGGCTGGACAGTGGGCAGCGCCCTCGGGCACCTCGCCTTCTGGGACATGCGCGCCGCCGTCATGGCGGACCGCTGGAAGATCGACAACGCTATTTCCGGCGCGAATATCGACGACGAAGGAGTGAATGAGGCGCTTGAGCCACTGCTGCTTGCCGTGTCCGGACGTGCCGTTGCCACGATGGCGATCGCCGCCGCCGCCGCCGCCAATATGGCGATGAACCGGCTGCCTCCGGAACTGCTGTCACAGGCCCTGGCCGAGGGTGCGGTCTTCAACGGCGCACGGCATGCGCATCGTCGAGAACACATCGAGCAGATCGGACGGGTCCTCGCCGCCAGCTAACCCCCGGATCGTCCCCGCCTGTCCCTCTCGCACGCCTCCCACCAAACCTGTAGCATGGCGGCATGGACACGAAGCGCATCCGCGTAGCCGTATCGTCCGTAGCCCTCGTACCAGTAGTAGTACGGTAGCGGCAGCGCGGCCCCGCAAAGGCCGGTCCGCTGCCGCTGAGCCCCGCCCGGTGCGGGGCATTTTGTTGCCGCGTGAGCCGTGAATCCAAGTGAGGCATCCAGTGACCCCAGCCAGCAATCCAGGCACGAACCCGCGCGAGATGGCCACGGCGTACGACCCGCAGGTCGTCGAACAGCCGCTGTATGAGTGGTGGGAGACAAACGGCTACTTCAAGCCCTCGAAGCCCGGGGCGACGCCGTTCACGATCATCATGCCGCCGCCCAACCTCACCGGTGAACTCCACCTCGGCCACGCCCTTACCGTCTCGATCGAGGATGCCCTCACCCGCTGGCACCGCATGCTGGGCGACGACACGCTCTGGCTCCCCGGTGTCGACCACGCCGCGATCGCCGTCAACGCGATCATCGAGCGCGACCTCGCGAAAGAAGGATTGTCGCGGCACGATATCGGGCGCGAGCAGTTTCTTGAACGGACGTGGGAGTTCGTGAAGCGTTCGCGCTCCCGCATCACGCTGCAGCACCGGCGGCTCGGCGCGTCGGCGGACTGGGAGCGCGAGGCGTTCACGATGGACGAGGCACGCGAGCGGTCCGTCCGCGCCACGTTCAAACGGCTGTACGACGACGGCCTGATCTACCGGGCGGACCGCCTGATCAACTGGTGCGTGGACTGCGAATCCGCCATCTCCGACATCGAGGTCGACTACGAGGACGAGCCGGGCTCGTTCTGGTGGGTGAGCTACGAAGTCGCCGACGAGGACGGCCACCGCACCGGCGAGACAATCACCATCGCGACCACCCGCCCCGAGACGATCCCGGCCGACGTTGCGGTCGCGGTCAATCCGGAGGACGACCGCTGGAGGCACCTGATCGGGAAACACTGCATCGTCCCGGCGGGGGGACAGCTCGTGCCGATCATCGCGGATGCCGCGGTGAGCATCGAAGGCGGTTCCGGCGCGCTCAAGGTGACGCCGGGCCACGACCCGGTGGACTTTGAGATCGGCGAACGCCACGGGCTGCCCACGATCTCGATCATGCGGCCAGACGGCACGCTCAGCGGCGAGGCCGGGGTCTACGAGGGTCTCGACCGCTTCGAGGCACGGAAGAAGGTGGTCGCGGACCTCTTTGCCGCAGGACGCATGGTGAAGGTCGAGCCGTACACGCACGCGGTCGGCCATTGCCAGCGTTCGGGCACGATTGTGGAGCCGTTGATCTCGTTGCAGTGGTGGGTCGACGCGAAAACGCTGGCGAAGCCGGCGATCGAGAAAGTCGCGGATGGCAGCATCAAGTTCGTCCCCCCACGGTTCGAACGCGTCTACCTCCACTGGATGGAGAACATCCGCGACTGGTGCATCTCGCGTCAGATTTGGTGGGGCCACCGCATCCCCGTCTGGTACTGCGGTAACTGCGACCACATCACCGTCCTCGGCACGGTCGGCACCCCCAACCTGTGCGAGGGCTGTGGCTCAGCCGACCTGCGCCAGGACCCTGACACCCTCGACACCTGGTTCTCGTCCGGCCTCTGGCCGCACTCGACACTCGGCTGGCCGGAGGACACGGACGACCTGCGCCGGTTCTACCCCACGCAGGTGATGGAGACCGGGTACGACATCATCTTCTTCTGGGTGGCGCGCATGATCATGCTGTCGCTCCACAACATGGACGGCGTCGTCCCGTTCGACACCGTCTACCTCCACGGACTCGTCCGTGCGGCGGACGGCGCCAAGATGTCGAAGTCGCGCGGCAACGTCATCGACCCGCTTGATTCGGTCGCGAAGTACGGCACCGACGGCCTGCGCTTCGCGATGATCGCCGGTACCTCGCCGGGCAACGACCAGCGCATCACGGACGACAAACTCGAGGCCGGGCGGAACCTCTCCAACAAGCTGTGGAATGCCTCACGCTTCGCCCTCACGATGGTCGAGGACGGCGACGACCTCACGCTGCCCGCGCCCGGCACGGGTGCGCTGGACGACCGCTGGATTCTCAGCCGCCTCGCCAGCGTCACCCGCGACGTCGACCGGCTGTGGCGGCAGTTCGAGCTCGCCGAAGCCCTCCGCCAGGCGCGCGACTTCTTCTGGGACGAGTTCGCTGACTGGTATATCGAACTGGCGAAGGTGCGCGTACGCGCGGGCGACCGCACGCCCGTCGCCATCCTCGTCCACGTCGTGGACCAGGTCTTACGGCTGCTGCACCCGTTCATGCCATTCGTGACCGAGGAGATCTGGCAGCGGCTCGCCGCGGTGCGTCCGGACGCGGAAGGCGCGCCTGCGCTGATCGTCGCGCGGTATCCCGTCTTCGATGAAGCCCGCCTCGACGACACCGCCGAACGGATGATGGTCGCGGTGCAGGACTTCATCCGAGGGGTGCGCAACATCCGCGCGGAGAAGCGCGTGGATGCCGGACGGTTCGTGGAGGCATACATCGCCGGCGCGGAGGCCACTGATGCCGCGCGCGCGCTTGCTCCCGCGATCGAGCAACTCGCGCGCGTGCAGCCGCTCCACATCGTCTCGACGCCAGATGAGGCGCCCTCGGATGGCGTGGTCACCGCGGTCCTCGCCGTCGGCCAGGTGATCCTGCCGATGGCCGGGCTGTTCGACCCCGCGGTCGAGCGTGAGCGCCTGAGCAAGCAGATCGCCGAAGTCGAAGCTGAGGTCGGCCGCCAGGAGGCGAAGCTTTCCAACGAGCAGTTCACCGCCCGCGCCCCCGCCGCCGTCGTCGCGAAAGAACAGGAGCGCCTCGCGACCGCCCGTGGCCGGCTCGATGGTCTGCGCGCGAGCCTGGCGGAGTTGAAGTAGGGGCGCGGAGGTTAACTACAACAGTGCGCGACCTAATTCGATTCGTCACTAAACCAACGATCTAAGCCTCGAGGGAACCAAACAGAGCATCAATTCGAGCGTCGTCTTCTTCATGTCGCGGTGGTTCGTAATGTTCCGGTTCTTCTCCCTCGGTGTCCCGCTCCTCCTGATGTCGAACCTGCTCAATCCGGTCGTTTATTTCATCCTCGAATCCACCGAGATCTACATTCAGCGAGGAGGCCACGAACTTGAGCAAGTCCGACCGCTCCTCCATCGAGCTGGAAGAGTCGTCCGTCGTTTCGAACCACTCGACTTCCCTGTCAATAACGTTCTGCAGCATCCCCGCCCAGGCGGAAAGACTGCGCCGAGGTTGCTGGAATATGAGAGGGGCATGGGTATGTAGCTCGATCATCGCATCGAAATCTTCGAGGTCTGGGTACAGGTCCGCGATGTCCTCAGCAAGCGCGTCGTAAACCGAACAAGCGAGTTTCGTTATCTCGTCGGAGAGAATCGAATTAAGCTGCTCCCGGCTCTCAAATGCTACGAGTCTCGTCCCTTCGGACGGCTCCAGATTCCCATCGTCAATCGATCGAACGACACGCCGAACTCCCTCGACCGCAGCCTCAATGGTTGTCGATGATGGAGCCGCGATGGACAGTTGAACCAGGAACGTCACCCGCGTCGTGAGTTGGTCGGTGTTCTCCAGCCAGGAAAATACCCTCTCAATCCGCGGTGCATCCACAAGTTCAAGTGCTCTTTTTGCTACTCCGTCGGGACTGCCCGCTGTGCGGTCGACGTCGAGCTTCCCTCCGAGATTCCGTATATCGGCCAACAGAACGCACTGTTCGAAGTACACAGCCTTACTCAGCAGCTCAGCTGCTCCGTTGGGCTCTTGCTTCAACTGCGCCCGCATGAAATCGCGAACCGACGGATCGCGGAACTGGATCGAACGTTGATCGGCGCGAGTACCAAGGCGTCCGATAGATACGAATGACCCGTCAAGAGGGCGCAACGCCCGCCGAAAGGCGACGTCATCCATCGCGACGGGATACAGCGCAGCCGTAGCCTTCTGGACGTCACTAAGGGTGACGCTCGTAGGCAGGGTAACCAGCACTCTCAAGATTACCCGAGACAACGGCGCGAGCGTCTCGTACACACGGGCCCAGATCGACAAGGGGTCATCGAGCGTCGCCAGCATCATTCTGAGGAACTCCGGCCCAGTCTTAGATTGGGAGCCAACCTCCGCGACTATCTGGCTGATGAGTCGAGGATTATAGTTCTTGTGCTCGATCACACGGATGTACTGCCTGCCAGGGTTCAGCGAAGTTACAATGTAATTCGGTAATTCTGAGAAATACAGATGATTATAGAGTATTTCCGCCCGCCGCTCACGCGTGTACCCTGAGAGATCAACCACGACCTTGTGCTTCGATGTCGCAGCATCCACTTTCTCGTAGCTCTGCGCCGCCTCCCTCAGGATGTACTCTCTCGTGGTCAACACGACTTTCTTATTCGTCGAGCGCATACACCGCTGAATAAAGAGCGAAATTCTCGTGTCTTCATTCTTCGAAAGCGAGAGTTCACCTGAGGAGACCTGTCCCAGGAAGTCATCGTAGAAGAAGAACTGGTCCGCTCCATCGTCCCAAACCCGATTCGCCTCTTCGATGTCCTCTGATATGTCGATCACTTCCCATGATTTCGCGGCGTATTCGGCGGCGACCACCTTCGCAAGCATCGTCTTGCCGATACCGGGCGGCCCCGAGATCACGCAGACGTTCTGATCCCGAAGACGAGTTCGCACCTCGTTCACGCTTTCATTCGGTACCCAGAGACGAAGGTCGCTTTCGATACCATTAAGAAGCGCCCGTGAGCGCACTGTCACGCCCGAATGGAGGATCGTTCGAAGCACTTCTGTGCTCGTCAGCCAAAGCTTGATGTGACGTCGCTCCACTATCGGATACCGACGTAGCAGGAGGTTGATGTCGTCAACACCAAGAATGTCGGCGGGCGAGTTGATCCACGGAGCCATGCTCCTGACGAGTTCGGCTTTGTTGGCTGGAGTCAGTGGGACCGTCGTCGCAACGATGTACCGACTCGGTTGCAGAGCCGCTACCTTCGGCAATTCCACTTTTACTAGAGCGCGCTTGAGTGCGTCCCACCCACTGGCCGCCCAGTGTTTGCACTGGACGATGAGGTCGGAACCCTCCTCATCAGGCTCTCCGTAGTACCTGAGGTCGATTCCGCCGTCGCGCCCCGGGGTGAACAATTCCAAACGAACACCCAACTCCGCTTGGAGGAGGTCGGCCGAAAGCTCCTCAAACTCGCGGGGAGAGATCTGATCGAACCGGTACTCCTTCATGACGGCATTCTACTTGCTCGTCGTCTTGGACTATGCAAGTGGTGACTCGTCTTTGGCTGCTTTGATCAAGCCGTTCACGACCGTCGGCAAGGCCGACCGAGAGAAGCCCGCCCCTGTGTCCCGCGCCCAGACAGGGTTGATAGGGTTAGACGCCCACCTCCCTCACGAACTCACTCACCTCCCGAGGCGATCGCAGCACGATCACGTGCGCGCCGTGCGGGATGGAGGCGAGCGCCTCGGCGGTGCGGCGGCGGGAGCGACGCCACGAGGTGATGCCCCAGAGCAGCATCGAGTCCTTCGAGAAGAAGGTCTGGCGAAGCGACTCGCGGTTCCCGTTCCAGAGCGGGGCACCGCGGAACGACCGCACGATCGTGCGCGAGGCGAGCCGCCAGTAGACGACGTGGAACGGGAGACGGAGCCAGATCGCCGTGTCCGCTTCCGGCAGGATGAGGTCACGCACGGCCCCGTAGTTGCCGTCGCAGACCCACCCCTCGGGCGAAGCGTCGAGGCGCTCTCGCACCTGCGCGCGGAAGTCCTCGTCGGTGCGGTCCTCCCAGTTCGGGCGGTAGTGGAAGATCTCGTCCAGCTCGATGTAGGGGACGCCGAGGCGGGCGCCGAGCGCGCGGCCGAGCGTGGACTTCCCCGAACCGGAGTTGCCGTAGATCGCGATGCGCCGGCCGACCTCGTACGGCACGTTGTCGGACACGGCGCTACGCCTCGGCGGCCCGCGCGGCCTGCACGATCAAGGCGCGAAACGCATCCGCGACGGCGGGCGCGGCCGCGATCCAGATGTCAGCGGAGGACGCCTCGGCGGGCCGGGCGTGCGCGGGAAGAGGCTCCGCGATGCCGCCCGCCTCGCGCACGATCAGCGAGCCAGCCGCAGCGTCCCACCAGTGCGGGCCACGCTCGTAGTAGGCGTCGAGGCGGCCGCAGGCGACGGCGCACATGTCGAGGGCGGCGGAGCCGGCCCGCCGGATGTCACGCACGACGTCAATGATCTCGGCGAGTTCCGCGCCCTGACGGCGACGGCGCTCCGGCACGTAGTCGAAGCCTGTCCCAACGAGCGCCCGGTCGAGGGTGGCGACGTTCGAGGTGTGGATGCGCGCGCCGTCCAGCCACGCCCCGCCGCCCAGCCACGCGTGGAACGTCTCGCCGCGCTGCGGGTCGACGATCGCCCCGGCGACCGGCCACCCGTCGACCTCGGCGGCGACCGAGACGGCGAACGCGGCGCGGCGGTAGAGGTAGTTCACGGTGCCGTCGAGCGGGTCGATCACCCAGCGCACGCCAGAGGTTCCCGCGCGATTTGCTCCCTCTTCGCCCAGCAGGCCATCGTCCGGACGTGCGGCGAGCAACCGCTGGACGATCAGTGCCTCTGCGGCGCGGTCCATCTCCGTCACGGCGTCGGTCGGTGAGGTCTTCGAATCGATGGTCCGTTCACCGTGCAGGTGCGTGAGTAAGAGCACCCCGGCCGCCTCCGCCACGGTCACGGCAAGCTCATGGAGCGCTTCAAACTCGGATGTGGTGGACGGCGGTCGAGGTGGCATACGCGGCTTTCTGGCGCTGGCGACTTCGGTATCCCGGCCAGTATGCGTCAGCGGGACACCTCGCTCACGCCTCGCTACGCTGCTCCGGGCTACAGCCCCACCACCGACAGTACTGGAGGAGATCCGAATGCCCGCAGCAGCACCCAACCTGGCCGGACGGAACGCCTTCGTCACCGGCGGCAGCCGAGGCATTGGCCGCGCGATCGCCCTCGCCCTCGCGTCGGCGGGCGCTGGCGTCGCGGTGAACTACACGCGCCACCCGGACGAGGCGAACGCGGTGGTCGCGGAAGTCCAGGCGATGGGCGGCAAGGCCGCCGCCTTCCAGGGCGACGTCTCCGACTACGCCTCCTGCGAGGCGATGGTCACAACGGCGCTGGCCGAGTTCGGGAACTTCTCGATCCTGGTAAACAACGCCGGGATCGCTTCGCGCGGGAACTCCGTCGTGGACACCGACCCGGAGGAGATGCGGCGCGTGGTCTCCACGCACGCCTTCGGCTCGTTCTACATGTGCCAGTTGTTGGTGCCGCAGATGCGCCAGCAGCCGCGCGGCGACATCGTGATGATCTCCTCGGGCGCGGCGACGGGCCTCGGCGCGCGCGGCGGCCCGTACAACATGGCGAAGACGGCGATGGAGGCGCTGGCCTTCACGCTGGCGAAGGAAGAGCGCGCGAACGGCATCCACGTCAACGTTGTCGCCCCCGGCCTCGTGGAGACGGACATGGGCACGCGGCTGATGAAGGCGCGCGGGGCCGACATCAAGGCGATGGCGGCGGACTCGCCGTTCGGGCGGGTATGCCAGCCGGAGGACATCGCGGACGCCGTGCTGTTCCTGTGCTCGGACGCCGCCGCGTACATCACGAACCAGCGCATCCCGGTGAACGGCGGCGGCTTCTAGCCGCCCCTGGCACGGGGGATGTGGAGGATGGCAATGGACCTGAAAGACATCCAGGCCCCGCTGAAGGAGCAATACCGCGCTCACTCAGAACGGCCCGGCTGACGCTCTCGGCAACGGCAAGCACCGCTGACGAAAACCCGGCCGCGTGTTCGGTGGACCTGGGCCGGGCGATCTACGCGGCGCAGGCCCATGCGGGCGTGGGCGGCGCGGGCACCGCGGCCTGTTCGGGAGACCTGTTGCTGGGAGCGCTCGCTGCCTGCGCCCAACTGACCGCCCAGATGGCGGCGACTTCCGCCGGCATCCCGTTCCACGAATTGCGCGTCACGGTAGAAGGCGACCTTGACCTCCGCGGCACGCTGGGGCTCTCGCGGGACGCGCCCGTCGGGTTCTCAGCGATCCGCGTCCGGTTCGACATCGATGCGCCCGAGGCGACCGAGCGTCAGCGCCGCAGTCTGCAGCGGACGACCGAGGCGTATTGCGTCGTGATGCAGACGCTGCTCAAGCCTCCAGCGATCGAGACATCATGGGGCTAGGAGTGTCGCCCTGGTCACGAAAAGATGAGTACGAAGCCCGGCAGGGCTCCGGCCATCGCTCCCAGGCCAGCGCCCACGAGCCAGGATCGAACGGTGCTTCCTTGTCGTACGACGATCAGGTTCGCGGCTAACCAGAGCAGTAACACGGGGACCGCCGCGAGTAGGTAGCTCACGAAACCGATCAGGGTGACGTACAGCGCAAAGATGAAACCAGCGGCCGCTAACGTGCTACGAGCACTCCGTGCTGCCGGGCCGTCGTGCTGACGGAACGCAGCGGCGAACAGGGCTAGCTCAACCAAGCCAATGTAGGCGCCGAACCAAGTCACCTGACCAACCGCAGCCAAGCCGACGCCGAGGCACATTCCTCCAGCTCCACTGACGAGAACCGCCACCTTTCCGCTCTCCACGTTCGACATCGGTACAGCCTCCCCGGTGGAAAGCTCTCAAGACTAATCGTCGCCCGCGTCACTATTGCGGAACGACGACTAGCCTCGGGAATCGCCAACTTCCAGAGAGACTACTGCGCTAGTAGGTCACGAAGATGGTTTGTGTGGTGTATGAACCCATTCCGGGCACGGTCCCGCTCAGGCTGAACGAGCCCGTGCAGTTTCCGTCGCCCTCGGAGATCGCGTCAGCGTAGTGAGTGTGCGGGTAGGACCCACCAGTGAACTGAAACGATGCGTCTCCAAAAGCCTGGATGCCGAGCGCCGGGACGGTCTGACCTCCGTAGGACGCATGTACGCTGGTGACCGTCCACCCAGGCGCGCCAAGTGGATGCCCGCTCACAGTGGTGGAGGCGGCTGTGACGTAGGTTCCGTTGAACGACCAGTATTGGTTGTTGCGTATCTCGGTTTCTGGGATCCCGTAGGGATCCCTCAGCGTTTGCTCTGCGTGGCAATATGCTGGGCTCGAACTCGCGTAGGCAGCGGGGGCGATCTCCGCCCCACTCGTCGCACTGAGACTCAGCATGGGTATAGACGCGCTGGACTCCTGAAGCCGGTTCGTGCTGGGCGCCGTCGTGGTCGAGGTGTCACCGAGCGAGGCCGCATCACTCTTCGGAAGGCTTTCGTATTCAGCCTCCGTCAGTTCTAGACCTAGCCGTCCACGTCCTCGCCGGCCTGCCGGTCCACCGGCAGCCACAACCGCCGGTTCTCCGGCGAGCGCACGCAGTGCACCACCGACTTCCCACCCTCCAGTCGAGGGCGGATCCAGCCGAACGTCTCCACGTGGTCGTCGCGGTCAAGCGGCTCGCCAGTCTCGTCGATGATGAGGTCGATCGCCGTGTGCTCGCGCATGTATCCGGCCGTGACCTGGCCGTCGAGGTCGCGGATCCCGCGGAGGTCGACGAACCGCCCGTCGTTGCCGCCGGCGCGGAGCCCCGCCGCCGCGAGCGCGCCGATCGCGCCGTTCCGTTCACGCCCAAGAGCACGTAGCGCTACGTTTGCCTCATTGGAGAAGGTCAACGCCCAGTCCAAGCGCATGACTTCACTCTGGCAGCGCCGGCCAAACGCCAGGACGTGCGGCAGGTCGGCGTGCCTGGACATGATGGCGAGGCCGGGGTCGCTCCCCTTCGCCGCCGCCTTCCGGAGGTACTCGACCAGGTCGTCCTCCAGGTCGAGCACGGAGCGGTCCGTCTCGATCTCGAAGGCGTAGCAGTAGTTGTGCCCGGTGTCCTTGATCTTGTAGGAGCGCAGCAACTCATGCCGCGTAACGCCCAGCGAGGTGCCCCAGCCACCGGCGTCGACTTGCGCGGCGAGCAGACGGACGAGCGCGCCCGTCCCCGGGGCCCCCTCCGCGTCTGTGTCGTCAATGCCGATGATGAATTGCTCTCGGACCGTCTTCTCCTGCGTCACGGCGCACCCTCCTCCGGCTGCCCGAGTCTAGCGAAGTGCCCCACCAGCCTCACCTCGACCGGCGCTCGATCGCGTCCAGCCGCTCGTCGCTGAGGCCAAAGTGGTGTGCGACCTCGTGGTGGACGGTGCGGCGTACCTGCTCCCCCATCTCGGAGGGGGCAAAGGCGCGTTCGTGCGGACCCTGGAAAATCAGGATGCGGTCGGGAAGCGCCATCCCGTAGGCGGCGCGCTCCGTCAGCGGGATCCCCGTGTACAGACCGAAGAGGTCGTCCCCCCCGCCCACCTCACCCGCGGCGAGGTCAGCGGCCGAGGGCTCCCGCCGCACAATCACCTCCACGTTGTCCATCTGGGCGGAAAATTCGGGCGGCAGGGCGAGCATCGCTCGACGTACCAGACGGCGGAAACGGTCTCGATCCATGTGCCGAGTCTACCGGGGGACCCCGATGACCGCCCCGTCCGCACCATGGGGGCGGACACAGGGGGCTACACCGTGGACTGCCTAACACTCCCGAAATGGCGGTGGTATGCGACCACCAGGGAAGAGGGGATAGAGAACCCGGCAAATGCTGCCGATAGTCCGGCATGAGGGTTTCCCCGTAGGAACCCTGCCCTCTGGGCAGGCGGAGGCAGAGCGATGCTTGGATCGTGGCGACGGCAGCCCGCGACAGACCTCCGCGCCCGCGTGGAGGCTTCGATCAAGGAAGGCATCGGACTCAGCAAGCAAGAATGGCTCCTCGTCACGCCGATCCTGCCGGGTGAACTCACCACCCTGGGGGACGCGGTGGTCGAGTGGAGTCGTGTACGGGCGGGGGAGTCCCGGCGCCCGCACGGCATCGACCAGTGCGCGCTCGCGCTCGCCTGCGCCCATCCGGGCGGCACCCCGATCGCGTCTATCACCTTCGGCGTGTTCCGTCCCATCGAGCTGTATACGGACGACGGCATCCCCGGGCAGGTCCACGCGTTCCTTGACAGCCTGTCGCTCCCGATCCTCAATGAGCGTCACCAGCCAGTGCGCTTTGCCGCTGCCCTGTTCTCTTGGGGAGATGTGGCACGCGCGACCGTCTTCGCCGACCGCGACGACGAATAGGTTTTGTTGCATCCAGGCATTCGCGCGGGTGCGCTGGTGAAGGATCACACGATTCGGTCAGTCGCGTAGCGCGGACATCGCGATCTCTTCGGCGACCTTCTGGATCGCGCCACCCTCGACGGCAAGTGCCTCGCACATCTGCACGAGCTCGCTCAACTGGAGCTGGCGGTGCTGGCGCGCGCCCGTGACTCGCATGGCGCGGGAGAGCAGCGCGCGGGCATCCGCGGTGGAGGTCACCTGGTTCAACGCCTGAAGCAGGTCGTCGGTCGTCATCAGTCGGCCCGTTTCCGTCGTGCGGGGTTCCGTGTTCCCCTTCATGTTCGACGGCCGATCCGTCTTGCCTCGTCGGGTGATCCCCGATCTCCGACCCCTCCCACCTCTCGCCCGAGGTGAGGCTTCCCACCTCGCCGCCTACGATGGCTACATGCACTTGAACCGACACCCCGGCATGCGCCTTCTGCTCGCCCTCGGCTGCTTCGCCGCGCTCCTGGCGGGCTGCCGGACAGAGCGCGAGACCACCAGCGTCGCGCGCAGGGAACGGCCCGAGGCGGGCGCACCGAGGGCCTTCATGCTGGGATTCACCGACACCCCAGCCACGCTCACCCCGGACGCCTACACCGCCACCTTTGACCTTGCCTCCAACTACGGAGAGGTGATCCTCGTCCAACGTTCGGTCGCCTGGACGGACTTTGTGCCCGACACGAAAGTCTCCGACAGCCTCCGCGAGCAGACGGTGCGCGCCCGACAGGCCGCGAGCGAGCGCGGACTCACTCTGGCCATCGCGATCGACCCGTTCGACCCCGCCGCCCGAGGCCGTCTGCAGGGGTTGCCCCAGAAGTACGCCGGGAAAACCCTCGCGGACGGCGACCTGCGCAAGGCGTTCGTCGCGGACGCCGTCTTCGTCGCGCGCACCGCAAAGCCGGCGTACCTCGCCCTCGGCCTGGAGGTGAACACGACATTCGAGCGGAACCCGGAGGGCTACCTCGCGTTTGTGGAGGCGTACAAGGAGGCGTACGACGCCGTAAAGGCCATCTCCCCGGAGACGAAGGTGTTCCCCGGCTTCCAGTACGAGGAGCTGCTCGGCATCCTCCCGGATCTGCCGCCGCATCCACCGCGCTGGCAACTGCTTGAAGCGTTCGGCGCGAAGGCTGACCTCTTCGCGATCACGACCTATCCCTCGTTCGTCTACGAGGTCGCGCGGAAGGTGCCACCGGACTATTACACCGACATCGCCAAGCAGACCAAGCTGCCCGTGGCGTTCCTCTCGGCAGGGTTCGCGTCCGCGCCGGGACGCGAAAACCTGAACTCCTCCACGCCGCCGGAGCAGCGCCGCTATCTTCAACGGCTGATCGAGGACGCCGACGCCCTCGCCTCACCATTCCTCATCTGGTACGCCGGACGTGACCCCGGCTTCGCCCAGTCGCCCCCGTTCGACCTGCTCAGCAGCCTCGGCCTGCGTGACGCGCACGACCAGGCGAAGGAGGCATGGGAAGCGTGGGAGGCGGCGAGCAACCGCCCGTACGACCCGCTCACCCCGCCGCGCGCGCCCACCCCCGCCCCCGCGACATCGAGGCGATAGGCATGGGCATCAGCAAGCAAGACCGCAAGTACTTGCTCCTCGGCGCGTTCGTCATCCTGTCGCTCGCCTTCTACTGCGTCGCCGGGACGCCACCGGCCGTCCCCGACTCGGCGACGGCAACGGCAACGGCGACCTCAGCCCCCGCGACCTCGACGCGCTAACGTCCTATCAGCCCGGCTGGGTCGCCTCTCGAACTATTCTGACAATACAACTGTCAGACTTCTCGTCTACCAATAATGCTATACAAGTTAGAGGCCTCGCGAGGAGGATCCGGCGTGCCGTCTGACCGTCGCCATGACGGAATACCGCTCCATCTTCGGCGGCTGCTGCCCCTCATCGCCCAGGGTTGCTCGAACGCGGAGATCGCCAGCGACCTC
>QZJI01000023.1 GCA_003599735.1 Dehalococcoidia bacterium
CAGCACCTCGGCGATGCTCTTGCCGCGGAAGAGGATCTCGAGGGCCTCGCGGTTGTACCGGTCGCCCTTGCAGACTTCGCACGGCACGGTCACGTCCGGCAGGAACTGCATCTCGATCAGGATGTAGCCGTCGCCCTTACACGCCTCGCAGCGGCCGCCCTTCACGTTGAAGGAGAAGCGGCCCGGCTGGTAGCCGCGCGCGCGTGCCTCGGGCACCGCGGCGAAGAGGTCGCGGATGAGCGTGAACAGCCCGGTGTAGGTGGCGGGGTTCGAGCGCGGCGTCCGGCCGATCGGGGTCTGGTCGATAATCACGACCTTGTCGAGGTGTTCGATGCCATCGATGCCATCGTGGTCGGCGGCCCGCTCGCGCGCGCCGTTCAGGTCGTGCGCCAGCTGGCGCGAGAGGATCTGGTTGACCAGCGACGATTTCCCGGAGCCGGAGACGCCGGTGATAGCGATGAACATGCCGAGGGGGAACTCGACGGTCACGTCTTTCAGGTTGTTGGCGCGCGCGCCGCGCACGACGAGCGTGTTCCCGGTGCCCTCGCGCCGCACGGCCGGGATCGGGATTTTCCGCTTGCCGCTGAGGTACTGGCCAGTGATCGAAGCCTTGTCCGCCATCACCTGTTTCGGTGTGCCGGTCGCGATCACCTGCCCGCCGAGTTCCCCCGCGCCCGGCCCGATGTCGATCAGGTGGTCGGCGGCGCGCATCATCGCCTCGTCGTGCTCGACGACGAGGACGGTGTTGCCGAGGTCGCGCAGCCGGGTGAGCGTGCCGATCAACCGTTCGTTGTCGATCGGGTGGAGGCCGATGCTCGGCTCGTCGCAGACGTAGAGGACGCCCATCAGCGCGGAGCCGATCTGCGTCGCGAGGCGGATGCGTTGGCCCTCGCCGCCGGAGAGCGTCCCGGCCGCCCGGTCGAGCGTGAGGTATTCGAGGCCGACGTCGCGGAGGAAGGTGAGCCGCCCGGCGATCTCCTGCAGTATCTGTCGTCCGATCGCGAAGTCGCGCGCGGAGAGCGGCCCGCCTTCGACGCGTAGCGCCTCGGTCCATTCGAGGGCATCCCCAACCGACATGCGCGAGACGTCGACGATTGACCGGCCTTGTACGGTCACGGCGATCACCTCGGGCTTCAGGCGCGCCCCGTGGCAGGTGTCGCAGGGGGTGGCGACCATGTACCGCTCGATGTCGGCGCGTACCCACTCGGACTCGCTTTCCTTATAGCGCCGTTCGAGGTTGGTCATCACCCCTTCCCACGTCACGGCGTAGGAGCGGGTGCGCCCGGTCGCGCTCGACTTGAATTCGATCTGGTCGATCGTGTCATCGGTACCGCGCATCAGCGCGTCCCACTGCGGTCGGGTGAGCGTGCTGATCGGTTTCGAAAGGCTAAAGCCCATCGCGTCCGCGAGCGCCTTCATCCGGCGGTGGTACCAGCCCATCGTCGCCGCCGAGGACTTGAGCGCGACAATCGCGCCTTCCTCGATGCTCAGCTTCTTATTCGGGACGACGAGATCCTCGTCGAGCCGCATCTGGAAGCCGAGGCCGGTGCAGGCGGGGCAGGCGCCGTGCGGGGTGTTGAAGGAAAAGTTGCGCGGTTCGATCTCCGGCACGGAGTACGGCTCGTGCGCCGTGTTCGGACAGGCGAACCGTTCGCTGTACGTCTGCTCCTCGGCGACCTCGCCCTTCGCGTCCAGCATCGCGAGGACGACCGTGCCCTCGCCGAGGCGGAGCGCCTGCTCGACACTGTCGGAGACACGCTGGCGGGTGGCAACCTCGTCCTCATCGCCTTGCGCGGGCACGACGATCCGGTCGACGACGATGTCAATGTCGTGCCATTGGTTTTTGTTCAGCTTGATCGGGTCGTCGAGGTTGATGACCTTCGTGTCGAGGCGGACGCGGATGTAACCGGCCTTGCGTGCCATCTCGAAGACCTGGGTGTGCTCGCCCCGCTTATGGCGGATCACGGGCGCGAGGATCATCGCGCGCCGTCCGGCGTCGCCCGCGAGGATGGCGTCGACGATCTGCTGCACGGTCTGGCGGCGGATCACCTGGCCGCAATGAATGCAGTGCGGCACGCCGACGCGCGCGAAGAGCAGGCGCAGATAGTCGTAGACCTCGGTCACCGTTGCCACCGTCGACCGCGGGTTCTTCGAGACACCTTTCTGGTCGATTGAGATCGCGGGCGAGAGCCCCTCGATGTAATCGACGTCAGGCTTCTCCATCAGGCCGAGGAACTGGCGCGCGTAGGCAGAGAGCGACTCCACGTACCGCCGCTGCCCTTCGGCGTAGATCGTGTCGAACGCGAGCGAAGATTTGCCAGAACCGGAGACGCCGGTGATCACGACTAAGCGGTCGCGCGGGATCTCGACGGTGATGTTCTTGAGGTTGTGCTCCCGGGCCCCGGTCACAACGATGCGGTCGAGCGGCATGCACACCTCGGGCGGTGACTCAGGGGAGAAATGGTCAGGGAACACCTGTTCTAATCATGCTATCGTACGCTCCTCCGGACGTCGCGCAAATAGAAGCCATACCCACGTTGCGCCGCAAACTCACTGCGGCAAGTGCGGGCGATACTGTGCATTCCGTGACGGGCGTGGGCTACCGCCTGCGGGGGAGGCCGTCGAGCTACCGCGCTAGTCGGGCCGCGGCCGGTCAAGGTCTTCGGGCGCGTCGGGATCAGGCGGCGTTTCGTTGAGGCTCCGCTCGTCGAGGCTCCGTTCATCGAGGCCCAACATGCCGGCAAGTCCATCACCGCCGATGGCGCGGAGTTGCTCGCGCAGCTGCTGCTCGACTTCGCGCAGTTGTTCGTCGCTGATCCCCATCGCGTGCAACGTCTCACGGATGAGCCGCTGCACCTCGGCCAGGTCGCCCCGGATCAGCGCGTCGGCCACCTCGAGTTGCGTCTCAATGGCACGGAAGCGCTCGCGGCGTTCGGTATCGTTGGTGGTGGAAAGCACGGTCGCCATCAGCCGGGTGAAGAGGTTGGTGGTTCGGGCGATCCGGACACGGTCATCCGGATCGTCAGGGAACTCACCCGTGACCTGCACCTGCAGGCCGGTCGTGCTGTCGGAGGCGGCGTACTGCTGTGGCATGTTTTGATCGTACCGCGCGCCGCCGGGGGCCGTCGGGCTATTCGCCGACGGGATTGAGGACAAGGACGGGGACGCCTTCGAGGTTGCGCAGGACATCCTCGGAGACCGAACCCATGAACGCGCGCTTGATGCCGTGGCGGCCGTGAGTGGCCATCAGCACGATGGCGACCTTGCGGGCCTTCGCCGCGGAGACGATGGCGGCGCCCGGTGCGCCGGAGACGATGGCCCCCTCGACGTGGGTCATGCCGGCCGCCTTCAGGACGCGCTCGGCGTCCGCGATGTGCTCGCGGGCGGCGACTTTCTCGGCCTCGATGGCGTCTTCGGCGATCGCGACGCTGGCGCTGCCGCCGAACTCGATGCTGCCCGCCGGCGCGACGCGGGAAAGCAGCCGTCCGAGGTCATCCACGACGGCGAGCACGTAGACGGTGCCGCCCGGCTCCACGACGTTGGCGACATGGGCAAGGATGGAGTCGGCGGTCTCGGATCCGTCGGTGGCGACCAGGGCTGAACGGTACACGGGCATCTCCAATGCAAACCGGGCAGTCGAGGCGCCGCAGGCTACCTTTCTCCGGTGTCGCGTAGCGTACCGCGACTCTCCAGCAGCGGCTTCCAGGTTGGCGATACGCTCCGCGCGGCGAGCACGAGGACGGCCGTCAACGAGAGGAGCGCCAGTGTCACCGCGGTGTTGAGGCCGGTCGCGGCCGCCTCGACACCGTGGCCGGTGGCCGTGGGCCGGACGGGCGCCGTGGGCTGGGTCTGGGCAAACACCTGCGAGGTGCGGACGAGCGCGCCGTTCTGCAGTTCCCACGTCTGACGCGCGAGTGCGGTGCCGCAGCAGAATGGCTCGCCCGGACCCTGCGTGATCATGTCGACGTGGATCTTGTTGTCGACGATCTGGACCTTCACGTTCTTCAGCCGGTCACCGAGGAACCCCGGCCCGAACGGCTTCATGCTGGCGTCCACGATGTAGATCTCAGAGAAGACACCCGATCCACCGGTGTTGGTGGCGGTGTGGACGACGGCGACCGGCGTGCCATTCACCGTGCCGTACGTCGCGTCGACGTAGGTCATGTTTACGTGCTCGGCGAGCGAGTCGAACTTGCCATCGACCAGGGTGATCGACTTCGACGCGCGGTAGGTGGTGGGGTAGGTCGCATTCCTGAGTTGCTGCTCTGTGGGTGCAGGCGTCTGGGCGGACGCGCCCGCAAGGGTCGCGAGACCGATGGTGGCGCCGAGGACGGCCGCGACGGCGCCTCGAAGGGCGAGATGGTTGAAGTGGCGCACGCAACCTCCCGCAAGCCCGTCGGAACATCTCTGAAAAAGCGTAGTGTCTCCAGGAGAAGTCCCGATTTGAGGTTAGAGGGCAATGCCAGTCAGTTCTGTGAGCAGACGGAGGTCGAGGGAGGCCCGAAGCGCCCCGGCAAGCCGGTCGAAGGCGGCCTCGTCGTCACGTGGGGGGGCGGGGGCGTACTGCCGATGTCGACGTCGCGCGATATTCGTCAGGAGCACCCGACGAAACTCGTCGTTGTGCAGCAGACCGTGGAGGTAGCAACCGGCGATCCAGCCACCCTCGTCCGCGACCCCCACGGATGCGCCGTCCGGCAGCGTCACCGCCGGGGTGACGGCTGGTGGTACGACCGAGGTCTGTCCAGCATGGATCTCGTATCCAGTGACTTCGATCCCGCGCGCGCCCTCGAGTAGCCCTTGATCGCCGGTGACGGTGGCGCGGCTCTGCACGGTGCGCTTCCCAGCGGCGAAGACCGTGGTGACCGGGAGCAGGCCGAGGCCGTCCGCGTATTCTCGGTCGCCCTCGACGCGTGACGGGTCGGCAAGGGACGCACCTAGCATTTGGTAGCCGCCACAGAGGCCCAGTACACCAGTGCCAGCCTTGGCGGACGCCTTGAGGTGGGTCTCAAGGCCCTGCGCACGCAACCAGTCGAGGTCAGCAATCGTCGATTTCGTCCCCGGGAGGATCACCAGATCGGGGTCGCCCCACTCCGCTGCCGACTCCACCCAACGCACCCGCACGTCCGGTTCGGCCGAAAGCGGGTCGAGGTCGTCGAAATTCGCGATACGGGGGAAGCGCATCACGGCCACATCGATGCCGGGCCATGAGCCAGCGCTGTCAGAGGAGCGCGCCTCTAACGCCACCGCGTCTTCCTCTGGGATTTCGTGCCGGGGGAACCACGGGACGATCCCGATGGTGGGGATGCCGGTGAGCCGCTGGAGATCCTCGATGGCGGGTGTGAGTAGCGTGGCGTCGCCTCGGAACTTGTTGAGAATGAAGCCGCGGATCAGAGCACGTTCCTCCGGCGCGACGAGCGCCCAGGTGCCGTAAAGGTGCGCGAAGACGCCGCCGCGGTCGATGTCACCGGCCAGCAGGACAGACGCGTTGGCGTAGAGGGCGATCGCCATGTTCACGACATCGCGGTCGCGGAGGTTCGTCTCCGCCGGGCTCCCGGCGCCCTCGATAATGACGAGGTCGTGTTCGGCACGAAGCGTGTCCAGCGCCGCGGTGATCGCGGGCCACGTCTCCTCACGCCGCTTCCGGTAGTCGCGGTAGTCGAGGGTGGCGAGCGGGTGTCCGAGCAGGATCACCTGCGAGCGGTGGTTGCTCTCGGGCTTCAGCAGCACCGGGTTCATCTCGACACGCGGGCGGACGCGCGCGGCTCGCGCCTGCACCCACTGCGCCCGGCCGATCTCGCCGCCTGTGTCTGTCACCGCGGCGTTGTTCGACATGTTCTGCGCCTTGAACGGCGCGACGCGGATGCCGACATCAGCAAACAGCCGGCAGAGGCCGGTGACCAGCAAGCTCTTCCCCACCGAGGAAGAGGTGCCCTGCACCATCAGCACGGGGGCGAGTTTCGGATCTGTCACGCGAACCTCGCCTCAGTCGATCTCGGGCTGCTCACCCTACCGCGCGGGTGTGGGGAGCGGCGAGGCGGGCTTCGCGGCCTCGAGGAGCCGAACTTCCTCCTGAATGTATGTGAGTACCGCGCCAATCTGCTTCTCGGAGAGCGAATCCCGGAAGGCGGGCATCGCCGTGCCGGGACGGCCGTTACGGACGAGGTCGAGGAAGTAGGTGTCCGCATGCATCAGGGCGTGTAGCCGCAGGTCCGCAACACCCTCTATCGGGACAAGCTCTGCCCCATGGCAACGCTGGCAGCTCGTTTCGTAGACCTGCTTGCCGAGAGCAAGCGTCGCGGGCGAGGTGGACGGGAGCGTCGTCGGTTCCGCAAAACGCGGCGCGACGAGAATGAGGACCACGAGGCCGACCGCCGCCGTGCCCGCGCCGTACCATGGGGAGTGCGCCCGTCCGCGCCATGCCCACTCCCTGTCCGCCACCGCGGCGGCGAACGCCCCGCCGATGACGAGGATCCAGCCGAACCCTTTCCATCCCCACGAAGTCGACGGCGTCGGACGCGGGGCTGGCGCGCCGCCCACCTCCACGCGCACCGACGCGTTCGAGTCGAAGCCCTCACGTGGCGCCACCGAGACGGCAACGATCCACACACCTCGTGCGCCGAGGACGATCGATGCTTGGTAAACGCCGCTGTCGGTGCTCGCGGCTGTAATGATGTCGCCGGCCTGCTGGCCGGCCGGGGCCGCGCGGAGGGTGACGGCCGCTCCTTCGATCGCTCGGCCACGCTGATCGTGCACGTCAACGGTGATCTCGTTCGCGCCAGGGAGTCCCGGGCGTGCGCGCACCTCGATGCGCGTGCCGTCAGGCGCAGTGACGACGCCACCGGGGAGCACCGGTCGCAACGCCTCGCGCGCTGGCAGCGTGGAGGTCATCACCGCGACGGCTGCGACCAGCCCGATGCCCAGCGCGACCTCGACGCCGAGCGTGAGGCGGAGCCGGCGGTGCATGCCTCGTGCGAGCGCGGGTAGCGACCACCGGCGGTTCACCACGCCGAGCACGACCAACCCGCTGAACAGCACGAATTTTGCGAGGACGGCGCGGCCATAGGTGGTGTCGAACGCGGACAGGCGCATGACGTGCAGCCATGCGAGGTAGGTGCCGGTCAGACCGGCCACGCCCGCGGCGATCAGCGCGAGCGTCGAGAAGCGCCGGAGGGCCGCTATGATCTCAGCGCGCTCGCTGCGTTGCGTCCACGCGAGCAAGGCAATGCCGGGCAGCCCGCCGATCCATACTGCGACGGCCGTAAGATGCAGGACGTCCGCGGTCACTGCCGGGATGGCCAGACCTCGGACGGCCGCCCCGTGGCTCGTGACCGCCAGCGAGGCCAGCGCGACCACCGCGGCGGCGAGCGCGATGCGTGGCCGTCGCAACAGGACGAATCCGCCCGCAATGGCCACGGCGACCGTGCGCACGAGGTACGCCGCGCCCCACCGTCCGTGCAGCACGTCCACTGGTGAGGCACCCGTCGCGGATGCCTGCGCCGCCAGTTGCAAGGCGGCGCCCGCGAGGGCGACCCCGGCCGCGGCCAGCACGATCTGGTGCAGTGCGATCCGGTGTGATGCGGCCTCGGGCCGCTGAGTGCCGCTTCGTGGCGGCCTCACTACGGGGGTTCGTGACGGTCTCACCACGAGGGTGAGGACGCCCAACGTCCCGACTAGGACGAGGAGGCCCGCATCTAGCAAGAGCCGTGCGGGCGGTTCCAGTCGGGATGGGAATGTCGGGGCGCCCTTCGTGACGAGGGCGTTTGAACTGCGTTCTCCGACGTGGAACGCGAATCGCCCGCTCAGGGGGTGCCCGTCGATTGTTGAGACGTTCTTCCAGTCGACGATGTACGTGCCGCGCTGAAGCGGCGCAAGCGACACCGTGGCTCGCCGGCCGCCATCTTGCAGCGTCAGGTCGTCGCGGTCGACGCGCCGTCCCTCGGTCGTGGTGACCTCGATTGACGAGAGGCGCGACTCGACCGGCTCCGTGAAGGAGAGGGTGATGCGGTTCGGCGGCAGCGGCACTACCGCGTCCTCCGCCGGGTCGGAGGAGACGAGCGTCGCATGCGCGAAGGCGCGGTCGCGAGGCGCCGCCAGCAGCACGCCGCACGCGAGTGCAAGCAACACGAGGGCGCTGAGCGCGGTTGACAGGTGGCGTGGTCGCATTGACATCTTCTGCCTATCAACGGAAGGGAGGGCACAGGCCCTCCCTTCCGTGGTTTCCTATTGCTTGCGCCGTGCGGCGATGAGCGCGCCGCCACCCGCGGCCAGGCCGAGCACGCCCAGCACGCTTCCCGCGATGCCGATCGTCCGCGCGGTGCTCGCGGCGTCCTCCGCGGATTGTGCCACCTCCAGCGCCTGCTTCGCCGAACCGGCGACCTCCCGGATCTGGGGCGCGGCCACCGGGAAGGCGAGTTCGGTTGTCGGCTCGATATCGCCGTAGCGGCCGGGCCCGGAGATGAACGTCTGGTTCACCTCGGTGCTCCCGACCTTGCCGAAGAAGCGCATCTCGTACTGGCCGGGCGCCGTCGGGATGATGTCGGCCGTGTAGTGGCCAGGGTCCCGGAAGATCGTCCGCAGCGCGAACGTCTTCTTGGTGCCGCTGGCCTTGTGCGTGATCTCCACTTGGAGCGTCTTTTCGACGCCTTCCACCGGCTTGTCCGCCTGCGTGATCCGCAGATCGATACCGTTCTTCTGTCCTTCGAGGGCCGGTTCACTGATCCATCCCGCCACAAATTTGTATCCCGACACGTCGCGCGTCTCGTGCGCCAGTGCCGTCGAGGGCGCCGCCACCATCATGGCGGCCGCGATCAACGCAGCGATCCGAAAACGAAGAGACATCCGTCACTCCTTGACTCATCCGGGTTGGACGAAGGGGACGGTTAGCCGCGCGGCGGCGGCGTGATCGGGACAGGCGCTGCGGCTCGGAGCAGCGGGGCGGCGGCGAGCCGTGTGAGGACGGCGACGCCCGCGGTCGCAAACAAGATCACGGCCGCGGGCAGGGCGATCGCGGCGCCCGCAACGCCGAGATCGCGCGACGGTGCCGGCACGGATTGCGCGTGGTTGTCGGCCTCGTGGCCGGGAATCCGGTTCTGGGCGCTTGCGGTAGGTTCCCATACGTGGACGTGGGCGTGGTCGCGACCGTCCAGCGTGATGTGTGCGTGAGCGGGCGACCACGCGGCGAAACCGGGCGCGGTCAGGCTCAACGCGATCTGGAGAGCAATCGCCGCCAGCGCCACGTAAGCGAGGGTGGAAGAGGGGTGGGCGACCGTTCCGCGCATGCAAGGAGCATAAGTGACGTACAGGCCGGAGGGAGGGACGTTCGTCCCCGGCTGACGGCCCGAACCGCCGGAATCGGGAGCCCGTTGGCAGCGGGTCTCGGTGTCGGCGATACTGGAGCCTCCCGCGGGGGTAGCTCAGTGGTAGAGCGCCTGCCTTCCAAGCAGGATGTCGCGGGTTCGAACCCCGTCCCCCGCTCCAATTCTCTCAGCACCACCCGCTGAGACGTGCGCTCCAGATTCCGAATCTCCCTCTCTTCCAGAACGACCAGCCCTGAATGGGGTAGTATCGCGTGGCCTGGCGGGGCTTCGATGGAGGAACGGTCTATGCGTCGCGCAGTCATGTTGTTGCCCGTCCTGATGCTCGCCTCGGTAGCTCTGCTGCGGACCGATGTGCAGGCCGCGCCGCCTTCTGACCCCGGACGTTCCGAGCACGAGCGTATCGTTCGCTATTGGACGCCAGACCGCGTGGTCGGGGCTCGGCCGCGCGACTTCGACCGTCCTCTCGCCCCGCAGGCAAGGCCCGGTGGAGGTGGAGGTGGAGGTTCGACCACTGCCGTGAAGGGAGCCACGTGGACCGGCGGGGGATTGGTGAAGCTCACCACGGGACGCGTCCTCTTTACGTTGAGCGGTGTCGACTATGTCTGCTCCGGGTCGGTGGTGTCAGATGGGAGCACGGTCGGCGCCACATCGCTCGTCCTGACCGCCGGCCACTGCGTCTATGATGACGCGGCGGACGTGTTCGCCACAAACTGGATGTTCGTCCCTGATTACGGGACGGCGCGCACCTTCAACTGCGATGCTGCCAGCTTCGGATGCTGGACGGCGCAGTCCCTCGTGACGACATCCGCTTGGCAGAATGGCGACTTCAACGAGGACTACGCCTTCGCTGTCGTCGGCCCCGGCGGAAAGAGCGGCCAGTCGAACCAGCTCGATGCCACCGTCGGTGCGCAAGAGATCTCGTTCCTGTTGAGCCATCCCCGCGAAGTCTTCGCCTTTGGGTATCCGGCAGCGAAGAAGTACAACGGACAAACGTTGGTCTACTGCAGCGGCACGACCATCGCCGACACGTTTGGTGGTTCGACGGACTACGGCCTAGCGTGTGACATGACCGGAGGCTCCTCGGGAGGCCCTTGGCTCGCCAACTTCGACCGCGCCACGGGCAGGGGCACGCTGACCTCTGTGAACAGCTTCAAGTATTACGCCCTGTCGCAATACATGTTCGGCCCGTATTTCGACGGCTACGGCCAGAAGACGTATGACACGGCACTGGCTGCGACCGGAAACACGCTGGTCACGCCGTAGCCATCGGCGAAAGCAACAGAGAGAAGCCCCGGGGGGAACCCCGGGGCTTTTTCATTGTCAGCTGGCTGCGCGGCAGTGCTTCGAGGCGAGCCTATAACAGCGACTCGATGGCGGACGTGACGTCCGGGTCCAGCGGAGGCTTCCGAGGGCCGAACCGCCGCACGACGTTGCCAGCACGGTCCACCAGATACTTCTGGAAGTTCCATCCCACCTCACCGCCGACCGGTTCCGGCTGCGACGTGAGGTACTCATACAGCGGGTGCTTGTCGTCACCCGTCACGCTGATCTTCGAAAACATTGGGAACTGTACGCCGTAGGTGAGCGAGCAGAACTCCGCGATTTCCGCATCGGTCCCCGGCTCCTGCTCGCCGAAGTTGTTTGCGGGGAACCCGAGGATCGTGAAGCCCTTGTCCTTATACTGCTCGTACAGCGCCTCCAGCGCCTCGTATTGTGGCGTGTTCCCGCACTTGCTTGCCACGTTCACAATCAGCCGGACTTGCCCGTCGAACTCCGACAGCGGCACGTCCGAGCCATCGATCCCCTTCATTGTGAGATCAATCATGTGTACCTCCTCGCGCTGCGAGGTTAACACGGACCTCGATGGCGCCCGGAGGCCCGCGTGGGCAAACGGACGTCCCACATCCGATTCAGTCTAGGTTACGCATCGTTGGCATGAACGCCGCGACCAACCCCATTGCGACGACAAGCGAGGCCGCGAGTCCGCCAATAGCGAGCTGCGGTCCGACGAGTTCGGCGAGGATGCCGACGGCGAACGTGCCGAACTGGACGAGCCCGAACTCCATGAACCAGACCGCCATGACGCGGCCGCGATACTCCTCCGCGGAGTAAGTCTGGATCAGGACCTGCCCGAGCGCCTGCCGGCTCGCCTGACCGGCGCCGATCACGACCATGATCGGAAGCGTGATCCAGTAGTTCGTGGAAAGCGAGAACGCGACGATCCCGAAGCCCAGCAGCGCGCCGCAGATAATGAACTTCTTGCCACGGCCTCTGGACGCGGCGGAAGCGATGAACAGCGCCCCGACCACGGCGCCGATCCCTTGCACGCTCTGCAACGTGCCCTGCTCAAACGCCCCCTTGTGGAGTACCTCGTTTACGAAGCCAGGCAGCAGCATCGTGTACGGCATGGCGACCAACACGATTAAGAAATTGACGGCGATCAGGGTGCGGATCGTCGAGTCTTTTCCGACGTACCTCATGCCATCGATGAGTTCCTTCATGCCGCCGGAGCCACGGCGTCCTCCACGCCCGTGCCCCATCACGACATTGCCTGGCACTGGCGAGAAAGCGTACAGCGGGCGCTTCGGAAGACGCATGGTGAACGTCACCGCAAGGGCGTACATGCCGGACATCATCCAGAACACAATGGACGGACTGACTGCCGCGATCATGAACCCGGCAATCCCCGGTCCGACGAGTTGCATCATCGTCTGCGCGGAGGCGTTGATGCCCACGGCGTTCATCAGACGGTCGCGCGGTACGAGGTCGGAGATCATCGCCTGACGCGACGGCTGCATGATCGAGTTCACGCTGCCCTGGAGGACTGCGCTCAGGAATAGGTGCCAGAACTCCAGGTGCAATCCGAACCAGCCCGCCGCGAGGATCGCCAGGAGCGCGGCATTGACGGCGTTATATGCCTGCGCGGCCTGGATCACCGTCTTCTTCGGCGCGCGGTCAGCGACTACCCCACCGATCGGCGAAAACACCAGGGTGGGGATCGCGTTCGCGAGGGCCATCGTGCCGAGTGCCGCGAACGAACCCGTGAGGTGGAACACCAGCCAGCCACGTACGACCAACTGCATCTGCATGGAGCCGAATTGGAGGAGGTTCCCGAAATACAGCAGCCGGAAGTTGTGGTCGTCGAGCGCCATAAAGAGGCGCCGGTACCAGCTCAGCGGTATAGGAGGCGTGGAGAGGGTTGATGCTCCTGGCTCGATGCCGTCCGTGGGGGGCATCTGGGCCATTGCTCACCACTCTTCAGAGATGTGTTGTTGCGAATACCATCACCTTAACGTACTGGTCAAATACGGACGAATCTATGCACTCTCATTGCGTTGGGGCTATGGCTATCTCGGTGGCTGTTCGTATTCGGTATCGTGCCCGGGTGTCGGCGATGTTTCACGGCTCGTTGATGGCGGCTACGGCGAATGCTGCCAGTACCGCACGCTTGAGGAGGATTCGATGCCCTCGCCGGATGCACAGGACGATGATGCGGTCATGTTCGGATACGTCGTGGCGAACCCGTATGGGCTGCCCAAGGGCGCACGGATCTTTTCCTGGGAAGAGGACGAGTGGTTCGAAGGCGATCCATTCGGACCGAGCGGTCTACCGCTCGATGTCGTGGAGTGGCTCATCGAAGAAGGCGTGATCGTGCGGGCGAAGTCGTTACCCGGTGGGAGCGTGGCGGACTAGCTGTATTCGGGCGTCCGGGTGCGGGGCTGGCCTTTATTGAAGACGGCGAATCCCACGCGTGAAGAAACCCACGACCAGTGTGAACATCAGCAATGTTACGGCCATCCCACCGATCGCGCGCTGCGGCCCCAACCACTCGGCGAGGAAACCGACGCCGAAGGTCCCGAGCGAGACCACGCTGTACTGCATCATCCAGACGGAGACCACCCGCCCTCGATACTCGTCCTCTGAATACGTCTGGATCAACACCTGCCCAAGCGAGAGCCGCATCGCCGAAGAAATACCGAGGGCGAGCATGATCGGCATCATCAGGACGTAATGCGTGTTCAGCGAGAATGCGATCAGCGTGACAGCCATGATCGAGGCGACGCCCACCAGCGCCGGCCCGCGCTGGCGCGGCGGGAGGGACGCGATCACAAGCGATCCGAGCATCGCGCCGACGCCGGAGATGCCCACCAGGATGCCCTGTTCCGCAGCCCCTTTCCCCAGCACCTCTTCCACGTAGCCCGGCAGCATCATCATGTAGGGCATCGACAGCAGGACAATCACGAAGTTCACCGTGATCAGCGTCCGGAGGTGTTGGTTCCGCGCCATGTGGAGCGCGCCCTGCGCGAGGTCACCAAAACCGCCCGGGCGCCGTGGCGCGGCTCCGGCGCGCGCGCTCTCTTCGGCGAGGGCGAAGAGGGGACGGCGCGGAAGCCGGGCTGAGAGGGCGGCAGCAAGGAGCGGCAGCGCAGCCATCACGCCGAACGCCCACGCTGCGCTGACGGTCGCGATGAGCGCCCCGCCGATCCCCGGCCCCACCAGCTGCATGAAGTTCGTGCCGGACGTATTCAGCCCGATCGCGTTCATCATTCGCTCCCGGCCCACGATGTCCGGGATGATCGTGTGCCGCGATGGCGTGGTGATCGCCTGAAGGCCGCCCTGGAGGGCCGCGCCAACGAGCAGGTGCCAGTACGAGAGCACCCCGAACGCGGCCAGCAATGCGAGTCCGGCGCAGACGATGCCGACGGCGGCCTGGCCGGAGAGCAATACCGTCTTCTTGGCAAAGCGGTCGGCAACCACCCCCCCGACCGGGTAGAGCATCAGCCCGGGGATCGCGCTCGCGAGGGCGGTCAGGCCGAGGGCCGTGAACGATCCGGTCAGGCGGAACACGAGGACGCCCTGCACGAGCCCCATCATCTGCATCCCCGCGAATTGGAGCAGGTTGCTGGCGATCAAGAGTCGAAAACTCCCGATCGAGAGCGCGTCGAACGTGCGTAGCCTGCGTCGTTGCGCAGCCGGGGCGAGTGACGGCATCTTTGTCTGCCTGTCGTCGCTGTCCGCGCACCCGGACTGGGCGATGCTCATGAAGCCCCTTTGGGTCGGCCGTGGAGAGGTGCGAGGCGCACTATAGGACGCATCCCCGCCCTTCGGTGCGACGGAGAGCGGGATCCTGTGCTCTCTGCAGTTGGTGCATCCAGCAAGTAGAAGGCGGAGCCGCGCGGCCCCGCCTTCTTTAGAGTCGGGCTACGGAGAGTATTCGTGTGGTCTTAAGCGTTCAGCCAGATGTCCTGGAACTTCTGGTTGTTGTAGCTCGCCACGTGCGGGATGTACCCCTGCACCTGCTTGTAGACCGCCGCCTGCGCGATCGACCAGGAGTAGATCACTTTGCCCAGCGCCGGGAGCGAAACCTTCTGCAGGTCCTTTACCAGTTCTTTTCGCTTGGCCGTGTCGAGCTCGACCGATTGCTTCAGGAACGCCGCCTCGATCTCCGGCGTCGACAACTCCGAGTAGTTGCGCGGCGCACCCTTGATGTAGAACTCCGCCCACAGCGCGTCCGGGTCGTCCAGCGAGACGCCGTGCCCCCACGGCACCAGGTCGAAGTCGCGCTTGTTGATCCGTTCGTAGGCGACCGCGGTCTCCACGATGTCCTGCTTCGACTTCATGCCGACCTTCGCCAGCTGGTCCGCGGTGAACAGGCCGTGGTTCTCGTAGAAAGCCTGGCGGATCAGCAGCGTGATCTCCAGGCCGTCCTTCACCCCCGCCGCGGCCAGCAGCTTCTTCGCCTCAGCGACCGAATTCGGGCCCTGCTGCTCGTAGCCGGGGACCTTGCGGATCTCCGCTTCGGACAGCGCCCAGTCGCCGCCCGGCAGCAAGTAGCCACCGATGACGCCCTCGCCCTTGCTGATGATCTGGATCGACTGTTCTTTGCTGATTGCCAGGTTCACCGCCCGGCGCACCCGCTCGTCGTTCCACGGCGCCTTCGACGTGTTGAAATTCAGCACCGCGAAGCCGAGCGACGAGCGTTTGCTGTAGACGGCCTTGTCGCCGATCGCCGCCTTCAGCTTCGCGGCCGAGCCGGCGCCCATGCCGCCGATCTGGACCTGGCCGGCCTGGAGCGCGGAGTCACGGGACGCCTCCTGCGGCATCACGTAGATGTCGAGGCCGTCAAGGTACGGACGGTCCTTGACGTGGTACTCCTTGTTCCGCTCCATCGTCACCTTCACGCCGCGCTCGTACTTCATGTCGCGGTACGGGCCGGTGCCGTTG
>QZJI01000049.1 GCA_003599735.1 Dehalococcoidia bacterium
CGACGTTGTGCGTCTTCACGCCCTTGCGCAGGCTGAAGATCCACGTCTGGCCCTTGTCCGGAGACTCCCACTTCTCGGCGAGGTCCGGCTCGATCTCGATGTTGAACGGGTCGGCCAGCGGGCCGAGCTTAGCGCGGGTCAGCTTGTTCGTGACCAGCGCCTGCGTCATGTAGATCGTGCAGGACAGCGTCTTTGCCAGGTCCATGCGCGGCGGGTCGAGGTAGCGCATCTTCAGGGTGCCGCCGCGCTTGGCGTTCACCTTCGGGTTGCGCTCAGCCGCCGACGCGGGAACGGCACCCTCGTACAGGCCGGGCTTGACGCGCACCTGGTCCGCCGGGACCGGGGTACCGCCTTCTTCAGCCTTGCTGGCGGTGCCACCCTTGGTGTCCTGCAACCTGCTCGCGTCGCCGGTCGTGGCGGTGTCGGTCTTCTTGCCACCACAACCGATCAGCGCCGCGCCGGCGAGGCCGGCGAGGCCCACGCCCGTCCCGCGCAGCGCCGTGCGCCGGCTGACCCGATTCGTCCAGTAGTTTGAATCCACTCTGTCTCCCTCCTACCCCAGTGCGCCGCCTGGCGTCCTGGGTGATCCCTCTGGGCCAATCCGTCCGCGTGTCTTCCCCGCGCGGCGGAACGTACTTAAAGAGGTACGCAAGCAAATAGAAACGCGGATTCAATCCGCGTTACCCGACATATCTCTTTAAGCCTGCGAACGATACTGACGTTTGCCGGACGGTGGCAAGCGGTTTCCTTAGGCGAGTACCATCGGGGCGTTAGGGAGTAGCCCGACAGGTGAGGTGGACTGGATGCGGGTCACGCTCGTGCCTAACCTCAGGCGCCCGGGCGTCGGTCGGCTCCCGGAGCCCGATGGCCGTCGGGCTTCCCTCCCAGAACATGGCCGACTGTGTCCGGTGGTGGAAGACGCCAACCGGACGAACTTCCTTGTGTTCCCGCCCCTTGACCCGCGCGAGATTCTTCAGATTCGTTACCGCGAGGAGAACCTCCACCAGATCACGATGCTTCGCGACCCCGGGGGCGGGCGTCCGCCAGTTGTGCTCTTCGCGGTCGAAATCCGGCCCGCCGCCGGCGCCCCAGGGAATGAAGCTCGGGAGGTGCGCCACGTCGACCGCGAATCTGGACTGGACGAGGCGCTCGCCTTGGAACTGCTGGACGCCCTGACCACAAACGTGAATGCCCCCGCTGGTGGCATTGGCATCCGCGGCGCGTTTGATTTCGTAACAGAAGATGGTTGGGACACGGTGTATACGGGTGTGATGAATGAGACGGCTCGCCCTCAGATACCGATTCTGACGGCGCGAATTGAGACGGATTGGTACCCGCAAAACACCGAGTTCCGTTACGCGATGCAGCCGGGCGACACGCTGGTGGTCAGCGGCGGCGCCCCGATCGGGCAGGTTCTGTTCCTCCCGAGAGAGACAGTCACCCTTGCGCCAGCCTCAGAAGCGGACATCCAGGCGTTCGTCACGCGGCAGGAGGAGTACTGGACAGAGCGTGCGACGAAAGAGCGGACCACGCCGTACGGCGCTCTGATCTCTCATCACTATCGCGATGGACAGCGCCGTCGTCGCGCGAAAGATAACGCTTGATATCAAACGGGAGCGTCGACATTCGGTAGGGGTGCGATGTGGTGTAGCGCATGCTATACGTTGAGCCCCGAAACGGGATGTCCCGCTGGCGGCCAATCGAGGGGAGCAGGCCACCTTGCAGAGGTACTTGATTCGACGTCTGGCCTTTATGGTGCCCACGTTGATCGTGATGTCCATGTTCACGTTTGGACTGCTTCGGCTGATGCCGGGTGACTTCATCACCGCGCAGATGGCGGAGGCTCGTGGCGCTGATGAGGCTCAGATTGAGCGTTGGCGAAAAGAGCTCGGCCTCGACAAACCCGCCTACATCCAGTACTTCGTCTGGACCGGCGGCATTCTGAGGGGTGATTGGGGCCAGTCGTACTGGCTGAACGAGCCGGTGCTACGCGTCATCAAGCGTACTCTTCCTACTTCGCTTGTACTGGGGAGTATCTCGATCGTCGTCGGGATCATGATCTCGGTCCCGGTCGGCGTGCTGTCGGCGGTCAAACAGAATAGTTGGATGGATTACCTCGGGCGGAGCATTTCCATCATGGGGATATCAATCCCGAATTTCTTCCTCGCGACGCTCCTGATTATCTACGGTGCGCGATGGTTCGGATGGTTCCCGCCTCAGACGGCACAGAAACTATTTGAGAATCCGACAGGCTGGGCGCAGCAATTCTTGCCTGCCTCGTTGATCCTGGGCGCCGCGCTGTCAGCCCAGAACATGCGCCTGATCCGAACCACAATGCTGGAGACGATCCGTGCCGACTACGTCCGGACAGCCCGCGCGAAAGGTCTAAAGGAGAGCGTGGTCATCTTCAGACACGCCTTCCGCAACGCGCTGATCCCGGTGGTCACCCTGCTGGGGTTCCAGGTCACGATCACGATTGGTGGTTCCGTGGTCGTGGAGCGCGCTTTGAGCGTCAACGGCATGGGCCGGGCGTTCATTGACGCGGTCCCGCAACGGGACTTCCCGCTAGTGCAGGGGATCCTGCTGCTGTTGGTAGGCGTCACACTAATCATCAACCTGTTGGTCGACCTCTCCTATTCGTGGCTCGACCCGCGTATCCGGTACTCCTAGTCGGCCTGTTACGCCCAGGGGGATTGAGGGGATAATACGAATGGCATCTGCTGCACCATCCGTTCAGGTAGGGAACGCGGCCTATCACGAGCCAACCGGGTTTACAAAGTCATGGGCCTGGATCAAGCGGTTCGCCCGCAAGCGGACATTCGGCTTCCTTGCTGGAGTGTTCTGTATCCTGATCCTGCTTATCGCGATCGGGGCCGCGACCGGCCTGCTGACGCCGTACGATCCAACTGCGGTCCACGGCGCTGACCGGTTACTGCCGATGGGATCCTCTTCCCTGGACGGCACCCGCTTCTACCTGTTCGGTACCGACGAGTTTGGGCGTGATGTGTTCAGCCGCCTGATGAAAGGCGCCCAACTCTCGATGTATTTCAGCCTGGGTGTGACGGCATTCTCGATGACGATTGGCAGCACGCTCGGCCTGATGTCCGCCTATTTCGGCGGTAAGTTCGACCTGATCTTGCAGCGGATCGTGGACGCCGTGCAGACGCTCCCGTTGTTGGTACTGGCGGTCGCGCTTGTCGCGATCCTGGGTGCCGGTATCTGGAAGGGGTTCTGGGTTCTGGCGGTACTTTCGATTCCGCGGCCGCTGCGCGTAATCCGAGGGTCTGTCCTTTCCGTGCGCGAAGAACTATTCATCCTCTCCGCGCAGAGCCTGGGCGCGACCAACAACCGGGTCATGTTCCGGCACGTCCTGCCCAACGTGATGGCGCCGATGATCGTCCTGATCTCCTACGCTATCGCGATTACGATCGTGACGGAGGCCTCACTCTCCTTCCTCGGCGTCGGTGCTCAGCCACCGACCCCTTCGTGGGGCGTGATGCTGACGGGCTCTGGGCAGGCGTACTTCCAAACGAACCCACGGTTGGCGTTGCTCCCTGGGTTTGCGATCTCGACCGTCGTGTTCGCCGTCAACATGTTTGGCGACGCCCTTCGCGACGAACTGGACCCGCGTATGCGGGGCACGTAGCCCGCGTCCGCGACGACGACACACCGAGGCCCGCGCTCAGCGCGGGCCTCGGTGTGTCGTCAGTCCAAGGCCCGCCACTTCCGCGCACGGGTACGATGCGCAAGCGAACATCCTTGGGAGGCCCGCTATGCGATTGCCTGTCCAGCTCCAACCCGGCGAGTCTGTCGTGTTGACCGTCCACCGGCATTGGTTTTTCCTCGTCGCGCCGCTCACGCTCAGCCTCATGGTGATGCTCGTCCCGCCTCTGATCCTCCTGACGATTGTCGGGCGCACCGATGCTCCTCGCTTGGTAGATGTCATCGTCGTCGTGTTGTCGTTGGCGTACCTCGTCGCGTTTGGAATGCGTGCGTACTTCGTCTGGTACGCGTGGATGAATGACGTCTGGGTGATCACGAACCAGCGGCTCGTGGACGGTCAGAAGCGGCATTGGTTCCACGAAGAAGTGTCGACAGCGGACCTGATGCATGTGCAGGATGTCGCGCTCGACCGGCACGGGGTGCTTGCTACGCTGCTGAAATTTGGAGACCTACGTGTCCAGACCGCCGCGGAGGTCGAGGAGTTCATCTTGCGCAAGATCCCGCGTCCGCAGGATGTGCTCGCGATCCTCGACCGCACGCGCGACACGGCCCGCCGCGATGCCTCTCCGTTGCTCTGACGCATCATGACTTGCCGCCGCGCGGTTGGCCGGAGACGATTGACGCTGCGGTGGGCGTTCGGGGGTTGGGATGTCGTATCGCGGGCCTGGCCCGATGCATCAGCGCGCGGTCTATCGTGTATCTCGCACATCTCCCCGGTACGCCCGTTGGATGCCTCTCGCCGGCACCTTCTTTGTGGTCGCGCTGGTAGCTACCGCGGCGACCGTGCTGGTACTTAGCCGTTCCGTCGAGTCCGCCGGCACGAACGCTGCCAACGGGGACAGCCGTCGCGCCGCAGCGCCAGCCCTCGAGTTGCTTGCATCTCGAGGGCCAGCGCCCCGGGTCGACCAGGCGAGGGCGGCGCTTCCCGCGATCCCGGCGCGTGCCTACATCCTGGTGGATGAAGCGTCGGGCACCGTCCTGGCGGAGTCCGACGCAAACCGGCGGCTGGCGCCCGCCAGCGTGACGAAGATCGCGACGGCGGTCCTCCTGCTTGAACTGGGAAGCCTTGACGACGTAGTGACGGTGGATGTCGATTTCAACGATCTGGAGCCGGACAGTACCGTCATGGGGCTAGCGCCGGGTGACCGGTACACATTTCGCGACCTGCTACACGGCCTGATGCTGCGGTCAGGGAACGATGCCGCGATTGCCATCGCACGAGCAGTGTCAGGCGACGAGACGCGGTTCGTGAACACGATGAACGCGCTTGCCGCACGGCTGGAACTGAACGACACGCACTTCACGGACCCGCATGGTCTCGGCGGGCCGGGGCACTACACCTCCGCCCGCGATCTGGCGACGCTGACGCGCTACGCGTTCACGCTCCCCGGCTTCGCGGAGGTGGTCCGGCAGATGCGATGGGACACGCACGGCACGAAGCAGATCGAACTGTGGAACTCCAATGTGTTTTTGTACATGTACGATGACGCAGACGGCGTGAAGATCGGTTACACGGAAGAAGCGGACCGCACGCTGGTCGCCTCCGCCACACGCGACGGCCACCGGCTGATCGCGGTCGTCCTCGGTGACAGCTACGGCGCGACGCACGCGGGTAACCTGCTGGACTGGGGCTGGGAGACTGCCTGCTGGCCCACAGCCGTCGGCGGGTGTGACCGTGTGAAGTCGAAGTAATCCCGGCGCTCAGTACTTCCCCTCGAGGACCGGCGTCTGTGTCGGGGTGCTCCGGGAGTTGTCCGGCTCCACGGTCACCACCACGGTGTCGCCGCGCTTCAGCCGGACCTCCGCGGGTCGGGTCCACGGCCCGTCTCGGTCGGCACCGACGACGGTGAGCGACTTCGGCGACTGTCCGGCCTGGAGCAGCCAGATCTGATAGACCTCGCTGCCGGGACGCGGAGGCAGGCCTCCCAGGCGGATCGAGGCGCGTGAACTCGCCTCCTCGACAGCGAGTTCGAGGAACGCGCCATTTCCCGCGCTGCGTACGACCAATTGCTGCGCCGGTTTGGAGGACTCATCCAGTACCCCGGAGAGAATCAGCACTGCGAGTACGGCCGCCGCGCCAGCGGCACCGAGCAGCATTTGGGGGATCCAGCGATTCTTCCGTCGTGCTTCTATCCGTGCGACATCGAGGATGCGCGTGCGGAGTTCTGGGGATGGCTCCGCCTCCGGTGCCGCCGAGGCGAGTGCCAGCACGGCCGCGCGGGCACTCGCGTATTCCTCGTGCCAGTGTTCTGCCAGATGTTCTTCGACGGAGATGCGCTCTTTGGCGTCGAGCAACCCCAGCGCGTACTCGCCGGCGAGCTCATTGACTTCGTCGCAGGTGAGCGGGGCCATCAGGCAGTCCCCAGTCCCAGTGACCCGCGCAGGGCGCGGATCGCGTGGTGCATACGGCTCTTCACCGTGCCCAATGGCACCCCAGTGCGCTCCGCAATCTCACGGTGCGACAGCTGGCCGAAGTACGCCAGTTCCACCGCTTCGCGGTGCTCCGGCGAGAGCGAGAGCAACGCGGAACGTACCCGGTCGACCTCGATCGAAGTTGCGGCCGCTTCAAGGAGGTCAACAGCCTGCAGGTCCACCTGGTCGGGGATCGCGTTGCTCGACTCGCGCCGCCGGATGCGGCTCCGGACGGCCTCCACCGCGCGGCGATGGACGATGGTCATGAGCAACCCCTCCGCGGAGCCTCGGTCGGCGGAAAGGCGGCTGGCCTGCCGCCAGAACGCGAGGTACCCCTCCTGCACCGCGTCCTCGGCTGCCGCGGCGTCGCCACTGAGGACGCGGAGGGCAAGTCCATAGGCGCGGCGGTAGGTGGTGTCGTAGAGGATGGCCAGAGCGTCGGGATCATGCCGGCGGAGGCGCTCAATGAGGTCCTCCATGGTGCGGCGTCCTCCTCCGCGTGCCTGGCGGGCTCGCGTCGAGGCGAATTGTAGGGGCGAGGGAGTGGAGCGGACGCCGGACGGGAATCCGTCCGGCGTCCGCTCCCGGGTCATGGTGCGCGGCCTTGCCCTGTGACCCGTCTGGACGAGGAGCGAAGCAAGATGCGACATAACGACAAGATGCCTTCGCTCAATGCCGATAGTTCGCACGAAACGCCTGGATGGTTCACTCGGACAGCGCCGCCGCCGGAATTAGCGAGCGGCGGCGGCGGGGATAACGAGCGGGATGCCGCTGGTGGGGTGCTCGAAGACGCTGACGTGCGGCCCGTACGCGGCCAGGACATGTTCCGCCGTCACTACCTCGCGTGGCGCACCGCAGGCGAGGACGTACCCTTGGTGGAGAAGCACGAGGCGGTCGCAGGACGCCGCGGCGCTCGTCAGGTCATGCACCACGACGAGGATCCCTGCCCCTTCCGCCGCGAGCGCACGCAGCAACTCGAACAGCGTCGCCTGTGCCTCCGCGTCGAGGTTGGCGCTTGGTTCGTCGAGGAGGAGCAACCGCGCCTCCTGGGCGAGCGCCCTCGCGATGAACGCACGCCGCCGTTCGCCGCCGGACAGCGTGCCGAGGACCCGGTCCGCGAAGGCGTCGCATCCCGAGCGACGCATCGCTTCGTCTGTCATGTTTCGGTCATGGGCGGACTGGCGGCGCAACAGGCCGAGGTGCGGGAAGCGTCCTAGCGCCACCAGTTCGCGCACCGTCATCGTGGACGGCGCCTCGGGTAGCTGCTCGACCACCGCGATGAACCGAGCCCGCTCGCGTCGCTCGACGGCATCAATCGGCGTGCCGCGGAGCCGGATGTCACCCGAGGTGTGGCGCGCACCCGCGAGCGCGCGGAGGAAGGTGCTCTTCCCAGCCCCGTTCGGCCCAACGAGGCCGACGATCTCCCCGGCGTGAACCTCGACGGAGACATCATGGATGATGTCGCGCCCACCGGCCCGCACGGTGACGGCTCGCGCCTCGATCAGTGGGGCGACGGCGAGCGCCGCGGTCACAGCACCCACCGCCGTCGGCGTCGCATCAGGGTGAGGAATGCCGGACCGCCGATGAAGGCGGTGATGATCCCCAGGGGCACTTCCTGCGGCCCGACCACAGTCCGCGCGAATGTGTCGACCAGTACCAGGAATGCGGCGCCGTAGATCAGGGAGAGCAGGAGGAGGCGGCGGAAGCCCCCACCCCAGACCAGACGCACGGCGTGCGGCACCATCAGTCCCACGAAGCCGATGATCCCCGCCACAGCGACCGCCGCCGCCGCCATCAAGGATGCCGCCGCCAGCACGATTACCTTTGTTCGGGCGACGTGCAGCCCGAGGTGCTCCGCCTGCTCTTCGTCGAGTTGGAGGACATCGAGCGCGCGCGACGTGATAGCAAGGATGGTGACGCCACCGAGCACATACGGAAGCGCGAGCGCATCACGTGTCCATGAGACGGTGTTCAGCCCGCCGAAGATGAACGCGAAGATCGGCTGAACCTTCTCGCCACCCGTCAGGAGGATGAAGGACGAGATGGCCGAGCAGATCGACGACAGCGCAACGCCCGCGAGGATGAGGGAGACGCCGTCTATATCGCCACCGCTGCGGGCGAGCAGCGTGACGAGCACGACGGTGAGCAGCGCGCCGGCAAATGCGCTGGCGGGCACCCATCCGAACCCGTACGAGTCGATCGGCAAGGGCGACACGATGGCAAGCGACGCGCCGAGCGCCGCACCCGAGGCGATGCCGAGCAGGAATGGATCCGCGAGAGGGTTGCGGAAGACACTCTGGTACGCCGCGCCGGAGCCAGAGAGCGCCGACCCTACCAGGATCGCTGCGGCGACGCGAGGCAGGCGCACGTCCACGATGATCCGCTGCCACGTCACCGGGGCATCCGGCGTGAGCGTGATCCACGGCAGGCGGTCGAGTGCGAACGCGATGGCGGTGCCCGCCGGGATCGGGGCCGCCCCTCGCGTGAGCGCGAAGACGCAGACGGCCACGAGCAGCCCGAGGCCGAGCGTGACCGGCCCGACCGCCTGCAGGATGGCCCCGGCGCGTGCGATGGCCGGTGCGGGTCCACGCGGAACCTCGATGCTGGGTGTCGTCACGGCCTGCCGATCTATTCCATTGAGGAGAGCGCACGCACGTCGTCCGTCGCGAGCGGCGCGCCGCCGTGCAGGGCGCGCAGACGGTTGATCCGGTCGGCCAGCGGCGGATGCGTTGACCAGAGGCTGCTCGCGCGCTCCTCGAACTTCTTGATCGGGTTCGCAATGTACAGATGCTGTGTTGCCCGGTTCGCCACCTCCAGCACCTCGCGGTCAGTGCCAATCTTCCAGAGTGCCTGTTCCAGTCCGGCGGGGTTGCGGGTGAATTCGACGGACGTCGCGTCTGCGAGGTATTCGCGTTGGCGGCTGACTGAGAGTTGGACAAGGCGTGCGGCGATCGGCGCGATGATGGCGAGGATCAGCGCCAGGATCATCAGGACGGCCTGTGCGCCGCCTCCACCACCACGGTCATCACTTCGACGGCGCCCCCGCCCGCCCCAGATCATCGAACGCAAGAGGACATCGGCCAGCAGCGCCACCCCCCCGACGAGGACGCCGACCAGCAAGGCGAAGCGGATGTCCAGGTTCCGCACATGCCCCATCTCGTGGCCGATCACGCCCTGCAGCTCCTCGCGGTCGAGCTGACTCAGGAGGCCGCTGGTGACCGCGATCGAGGCATGTTCAGGGCTGCGTCCGGTGGCGAACGCGTTGAGCGCCGTGTCCTCAATGACATAGACCGCGGGCATCGGGACATTCGCCGCGATCGCCATCTCCTGCACCACGTTCAGGAGCACCGGGTGCGTCTCCGCCGTGACCAGATGTGCCCGCGAGGCCGCGAGCACCATCTTGTCGCCCGCATAGTAGGTGGTGAGCCCTGAGATGAGCGCGACAACGCCCGCGAACATGGTGGTCCCGACCGCTGCCACCGGATCCCCGAGCCAGGCATACCCGACCACAAAGCCGAATCCGAGGAACAGCACCACGGCGGAGAGGAGAAGCAGCGCGGACTTCCGCCGGTTGGCGGACGCCTGTGCGTAGAACGTCGTCGCTGCCATGGCCCGCCCTTGAAGTCTCGTCCCTCAGCCGAGCCTAGCGGAGGCGGACCTCAGGCACCTGCTGTGCCTCGTCCGGCGCGTCGAAGAAGTCGCGCGGTCGAAAGCCGAATGGCCCTGCCAGGAGGAGCGATGGGAAGGTTGCGATGGCCTGGTTGTAGTCGCGGACCGTCGCGTTGAAGTGCTGACGCGAGAACGAGATCTGGTTCTCGGTGGTCGTCAGTTCTTCCTGAAGTTTGAGGACGTTCTCGTTCGCGCGAAGCTGCGGGTAGTTCTCCATGACGGCGAAGAGCGAGCGCAGCGTGCCGGTGAGGGCGTTCTCCGCCTGTGCCTGAGTGGCTGGCCCCTGGGCGCCGGCGGACACAGCGTTAGCGCGTGCCTCGGTGACGCGGGTCAGCACGGCCTCCTCGTGCTCCATGTACCCCTTCACGGAGTTCACGAGGTTTGGGATGAGGTCCCATCGGCGCTTCAGCTGCACCTCGATTTGCGCCCATGCCTCATCCACGCGGAGGCGTTTCTGGACCAGACCGTTGTAGATGGCGATCGCCACGGCGGCGAGGAGCACGAGTGCGACCAAGATGATGATGAGGGGCATGTGCGTACGCTTTCTGGAAGCCCGGCGCGGACTCCAAGCTCAGGATAACCGGTGGACAAGGTCGGGGCGCTAGCGGGGAAACCGTCGCCGTTCGTCAGCAAATCCTTGCTCTGCGGCCGTCGTCGTCGGGCGTGCGATCCGCCGGAACGCCTCCACCATGGCGCGTGCCTCGGGCGTGAGGGTGGAGCTCCCGCCGCCGCTTCCGCCGGAGCCTGACTCCAGCAACGGGATGCCAGCTGCCGCTTCCATTTCTCGCAGCTTCTTCCAGGCCGTGCGTATCGGAAGGCGGAGTGCGGTGGAGGCCGCCGCGACAGAACCGTACTGGGCGATGGCCTCGAGAAGGCGGGCGCGGTATTCAGACAGCACAACCTCATCGCCGCGTTCGAGCCAGATTTTCACACGCAGGCGGAGGGGATTGCGGGCTTCTGAGTCAGGCATCGCCACCTCCACAGGCTGCATGCTACCGTCATGCACGTATGTGCAACACGTCGCTGGGAGGGTCGCATGCTGCTCCGAACGTCCATGGCCGCGCGTGCGCTGACCTCGCTCGGTATGTTCGCTGCCGTCAGTTTGCTGGCCGCCTGTGGGGGCGACACCGCCCCGGGGGCTGGGCCTGCCGCAACGACCACCGCCGCCGCGACCACGCCGACCCCCACACCGACGGCACCGAAGCCCGCCCGTCCCGAGGTCATCCTCGCCACGACGACTAGCACGCAGGATAGCGGACTGCTGGACGTCCTTGTCCCGGCGTTCCAGAAAGCGACCGGGTATCAGGTGAAGGTGATCGCCGTCGGTTCCGGGGCGGCGATGCAGATGGGCGAGCGTGGCGACGCGGACGTCCTGCTCGTGCATTCGCCGGCTGCGGAGGAGAAGTTCGTCGCGGACGGATTTGGCGTTGAGCGCACGCTGGTGATGCACAATGACTTCGTCGTGATCGGCCCCGCAGCCGACCCGGCGGGGTTGAAGGGCTCGAAGACCGTCGCTGAGGTGATGAAGAAGATCGCGGACAAGAAGGCGACGTTTGTGAGCCGGGGCGACAACTCTGGCACGGACGTGCTGGAGAAAAACCTTTGGAAGGGCACGAACCTGACCGCGCCGAAGGGCCAGTCGTGGTATCTCGAAACGGGGCAGGGGATGGGCGCCACGCTAACGGTCGCTCGCGAGAAGCAGGCGTACACCGTGACCGACCGCGCGACGTTCCTCGCGTTCACCGGGAAGTCTGACTTGCCCATCCTGTTGGAGGGTGACCCGGCGCTGCTGAACGTCTACCACGTCATCGTCCCGAATCCCGCGAGACTGCCGAAGACGAACACCGAAGGCGGGCGCGCCTTCAAGGCGTTCCTCGTCTCCGCAGACGCCCAGAGGATGATCGGCGACTTCGGCAAGGGGAAGTACGGCTCGCCGCTCTTCTTCGCCGATGCCGGAAAGCCGGAGCCGGTCGCCCGCTAATGGATCTGCTGCTTGACGCCCTCCGTGAGGCGGTGCGGCTGCTCCGCACGGGCGACGGCGATGTGTACTCGATCACACTCCGGACGGCCCTCATCACCAGCGTGTCGACCTTCGTCGCGGCCCTGGTCGGGTTGCCATTGGGACTGGGGATCGCGCTTGGACGGTTCCCGGGGCAGCGCGCCCTGCTCGCGATGGCGAACGCCGGGACGGGACTCCCGCCGGTAGTGGCTGGCCTGCTGGTGGCGGTGCTGCTCTGGCGTTCCGGCCCGTTGGGGGCGCTCGGGCTGATCTACACGCCGTGGGCGATGGTGATCGCGCAGGCACTGATCGCCACGCCGCTGGTCGTCTCGTTCGCCGCCGCAGGCGTGATGGCGCTGCCGCCAGCGCTCCACCTCCAGATCCGCGCGATGGGTGCGGGGTCTGCGCAGTACCTCTGGTTGGTCGCGCGCGAGGCGCGGCTCGCGCTGCTCGTCGCCGTGATGGCTGGCTTCGGCGGTGTCGTCTCCGAGGTCGGCGCGGCGATGATGGTCGGTGGCAATCTCGCGGGCGAGACGCGTGTCCTGACGACGGCAGCCGTGCTGGAGGTGAACCGCGGCAACTTCGGCACGGCGCTCGCGCTCGGGCTGATCCTGCTGTTGTTCGTGATTGGGGTGAGCGCTGTCCTCACGACCGCGCAGGCTCGGGTGCGGCGTCGATGAACGCCGGCACGTCCGCACTCGCCCTGCATTATCTTCGCGTGCGCCGTGCCGGGCGGGATGTGCTCGATGTCCCGCATATCGAGGTCGATGTGGGGGAAACGCTCGCGGTGCTCGGTCCCAACGGGGCGGGAAAGAGCACACTACTGCTGGCTGCGGCGCTGCTGCTTCCGGCAGATGGAGAGGTCACGATCTTCGGCGAGATGGCACGCCGCGGTGTCCATGTCCGCCTGCGCCGTCAGACAGCGACGGTGTTCCAGGATGCGGCGCTCCTCGACATGACCGTCCGCCAGAATGTCGAAATTGCCCTGGCGATGCATGGCGTGGGCGGGCCCGAACGTCGCACCCGCGCCGAGGAGTGGTTGGGGCGCCTCGGTGTCGCTCACCTCGCGAGGCAGCGAGGGCACGCGGTCTCAGGTGGTGAGGCGCAGCGCGTGAGCCTGGCGCGCGCGTTCGCCGTACGGCCACGACTGCTCTTCCTCGATGAGCCGTTCGCGGGTGTCGACCACGCGACGCGGGCCACGCTGACCGGCGAACTGCGGGCGTTGCTCGCCGCTGAGGGGACGGCCGCGCTTTTCGCGACCCACGATCACTCGGAGGCGCTCCTGCTTGCTCCCCGCGTCGTGCTCCTCGACGCGGGGAGGCCGCTCCAGGTTGGTCCGGCGACGGATGTCCTGGCACGACCGGAGAGTGACCGGGCGGCGCGCTTCCTCGGGTTCTCCGTCCTCGGGCCGGCGTCATGCACGCTTCTCGGGCTGCGTCCGGTCGACGGTGTGACGCGGGCAGCCATTGCACCAGAGGCCGCACGGTTGGACGCGGGTGGCGTGCTGGCCACGGTGCGTCGCGTCGAGGCCGGCGCGGGTGCAGGACGGTTGCTCGTCGAGCTCGCCTCGGGCGACTCGATCGCGATCGCGCGGCCGGTCGAGACGCTGCGTGACGCCTCGCTGGCGGCGGGGCGTGAAGTGCGGGTCGCGGTCGATGAGGCGCGCGTGGTCTGGCTCGCGCGCTGACCTCCGCCTCGCCCTATCCTCGACGCTGGAGGACGCGATGACACAGGAGATCCGCGACGAGGCGCTGGAGGACGACGAGCCGCTGCGCAAGCACGGTCCGGTCGAACAGCCTGTTGGAAGATGGACGGGCCTCTTTCCGAAGAAGCATCCGCTCGTCCTCATCAATACCGGGGATGGGAAGGGGAAGACCACCGCCGCGCTGGGCGTCACCATGCGCGCCTGGGGTCGTGGTTGGTCGATCTGCTGGTTGCAGTTCATCAAGAAGAAGGACTCGCACTACGGCGAGACCTACGCTGCGGAGCGCATGGGGATCGAGATGGTCGCCCTCGGCGACGGCTTCACATGGCTCTCCGAGGACATCGAGCACGACATCGCCCTTGCGACGGAGGCGTGGGCGCTGGCGCGCGAGAAGATCATGTCGGCGCAGTTCGACCTGGTGGTGCTCGACGAGATCACCTACCCCATCACATATCAGTGGCTGGATGTCCACGAGGTGATCGAGACGCTCCGCAACCGCCCGAAAGACGTCGACATCATTATCACGGGGCGTTCAGCGCATCCGCTGCTGGTGGAGTTTGCCGACACAGTCACGGAGATGACCGAGGTGAAGCACGCCTTCCAGTCTGGGATCAAGGCGCAGCCAGGCATCGACTACTAGCGTGTCCAGCGCGCCTTCGCGCTCCGGCTCCGCCATCGAGATCTTCCTGATAGCGTTGCGGTTGGGCCTCACTTCGTTCGGCGGTCCCGTCGCCCACCTCGGCTACTTTCGGCATGAGTACGTGGAACGCCGTCGCTGGGTGACAGATGTCGAATACGCCGACACGGTCGCGCTCTGTCAGGCGCTGCCGGGCCCCGCGAGTTCACAGGTGGGGATCGCCATTGGTACCGCGCGGGCGGGCTACCTCGGTGGTCTCGCCGCGTGGCTGGGGTTCACGTTCCCGTCCGCGCTCGCGCTTGCTGCGTTCGCGCTACTGCTGGGCAAATTCGATGTCTCAGCGTCGGGCTGGATCCATGGTCTGCTGGTCGCCGCAGTCGCTGTGGTGGCTCAGGCGGTCTGGGGGATGTCGCGCGCCCTGACCCCTGATGTGGAGCGGATCGTTCTCGCGATCGTTGCTGCGGTGGCCCTGTTGCTTGCACCGCAGGCATGGCTCCAGGTCGTCGTGCTGGCGGTCGCGGGCGCCTATGGGTGGTTCCGGTGGCGTCACCTCGACGTAGCGGCGTCCTCGGTCGCTCCGGTCGAGGCACAGTATCGGCGGCTCGCGCCGCTCTGGCTCGCTCTCCTCAGTGTGCTGGTGTTAGGGCTCAGTATCGCGAAGGCATTGACTCCTTCAGAGAGCCTCATGGCGATGGCGGAGGTGAGCGCGCGTGCCGGGTCGCTCGTGTTCGGTGGCGGGCACGTCGTGCTGCCGCTGTTGGAGGAGGGGTTCGTGCCCCGCTGGCTCACAGCGGATGAGTTCCTCGCGGGGTATGGCGCCGCGCAGGCCGTCCCCGGGCCGCTGTTCACGTTCTCCGCCTACCTCGGCGCGAAGGGGGCCGGGCTGGGTGGGGCCGTGGTCGCGCTGACGGCGATCTTCGCGCCTTCGTTGTTCCTCGTGTGGGGCGTCGGGCCGTATTGGGATCGCCTGCGGTCGCAGCCCGCCGTGCGTGCCGCCCTTCGAGGTGTGAACGCCGGCGTCGTGGGACTGTTGGCGGCGGCGCTGTATTCGCCCGTGATCACGAGTGCGATCGGCAGCGTCGGTGACGCGGCGCTTGCTGTCCTTTGCGGGGCGATCCTCATCGTGTGGCACCGCCCGGCGTGGATGGTCGTGCTCATCGCAGCGGCAGGCGGAGCAGCACTCACAATCTGAGCGATGACTCAGCCTTACGCGG
>QZJI01000050.1 GCA_003599735.1 Dehalococcoidia bacterium
CGCGCCGCGGACAACACCGTCGCGCTCGCCTACGTAAACCAGGTGGGCGGGCAGGACGAACTCGTCTTCGACGGTAATTCGGTGATCTTCGATGCCTCCGGCGTGATCGTCGCGCGGGGCACCTCGATGGAGGAGGACCTGCTGGTCGCCGACCTGCTGGTCGAGGAGCTCCTCCAGCGTCAGTTGCATGAGTCGCGGCTCCGCCGCCTGCGCGGCTTCTCGCAGCCGTCCACGCCCGTCCGGCGGGTGGACGTAACGACGCCGCCGAAGCGCGACCGTCCGCTCCTGCGCGCCACGGTGCCGTCGCCACCATCGACGGTGGCGGAGACCTATCGCGCGCTTGTGCTCGGGACACGGGACTATGTGTTGAAGGTCGGCTTCGAGCACGCGTTCGTCGCACTGTCCGGGGGTATCGACTCGGCGATCGTCGGCGCCATTGCCGTTGACGCCCTCGGGGCGGAGCGAGTCACCGGCGTGTCGATGCCGTCGCGCTACTCCTCGGAAGGTTCGATCTCGGACGCGGTCGACCTGGCGCAGCGGCTGGGGATCCGGCTTGCCTCGCTGCCTATCGAGACGTTGCACCAGGCGGCGCTGGACACGCTGGCGCGAGAGTTCGGTCCGGGCGACCCCGGGGTCGCGGGAGAGAACGTGCAGAGCCGCGCGCGCGGGATGCTGGTGATGGCGCTGTCCAATCACACGCCGCGATCGCTGGTGTTGACGACCGGGAACAAGTCGGAATACGCGTGCGGGTACGCCACGTTGTACGGGGACATGGTCGGCGGCTTCGCGGTGATCAAGGACGTGCCGAAGACGCTGGTCTGGGAGCTCGCCCGCTACCGGAACACGATCAGCGCGGTCATCCCGGAGAACTCGATCACGAAACCACCGAGCGCGGAACTGCGCCCCGGCCAGCTCGACTCCGACTCCCTTCCCGCGTACGAGGTGCTCGACCCGATCATCGAGGCGTACGTGGAGGACGACCTGTCGCTGGAAGCGATCGTCGCGCGCGGGAACGACGAGGCGACGGTAAAGCGCGTGATCGACATGGTGAACCGGAATGAATACAAGCGGCGGCAGGCGCCTCCGGGGGTGAAGATCACCTCGCGGGCCTTTGGCCGGGACCGCCGTCTGCCGCTCGCGAGCCGGTACCGGGGCTACTAGGGGGTTACTAGCCCGCCATCAGGCTTCTGGCCCGTCGTCCTCGATCAGCGAGGGGTCGAGGCCTTCGTCTTCGATCCGCTTGGTCACAGCCGCGGTCAGCGTGTCGAGCGCGGTCATTTCGATCCACACCTCGAACGCACCACGCACCTCGGCGAACGCATCTTCGATCTGCGCCTCGAACTCCGGGCGCGTCATCGAGGCGTTGCGGGCCGCGCCAAGCTGCTCCACGAGCCGTTCGATCTTCGGGGACACCTGCTGGAACATCCGCATCGCGTCGTCATCCTCGGCGGTGGCGGCACGGTCGCGCATGATCTCCAGCGCCCCCATGACCCACGCGAGCGCGCCCAGCAGCGTCCCGGCGTCGCGTCGACGGAGGTCCAACCGTACGGGCTGGGCGCGGTCGAGCCGGCCCTCGGGCGACGTCATTCGAGGCGTTCCGCGCGGTCGCCCTCGTACGCGAGGATCTCGGCGGCCCGCAGCGCGCCCAGGAGCGCACCTCCGTCGCCCAGGGCGGGACGCACCACGCGCGCGCCGGGGGAGACTTCGTCCAGTACGCCCTGCAGCACCGGCCCCAGCGGCCCGACATGCACCTCCTCGCCATCGAGGACCACGACGACCGGGTCGACCAGCGCCGCGAGGTCGGCCAGCACGCCGGTGACTTGCTCCAGCACCTCCCCTTCGAGGGGTTGGGCAGGATCGAGTTCGGGCAGCGCGGGGAGCGACCCCGCCCGGTTGCTGGCGCCGGCGAGGACGCGTCCGTTGGAGAGCACCGCCGCCTGCGGGATGCCGCGCAGACAGACGTAGAGGGCGTCCATCGCTCCGTCGGCCGCCCCGGCGCTCCATTCGCCTCGCAGGGCCGCCTGGACACGGTTCAGGGCCACTACAGGGGCATCGATGTGGCGGCGGATGGCATCGACCACATGGAGGCCGTCCCACTCCGGCTGGCCGCCGCTTTCGACCAGCACGCCGGCCACCGAGTCGACGAGTCCGGGGCAGGCGATCGCGATCGCCTGGGCCCAGCGCTTCTGTCCTTCGCGAGCGAACGAGGTGGCGATGCGGCCACCGACTTCCCACGCCCAAGCCTCTTCGTCCGGGAGGGGGCCGAGGTCGTACCGTTCGCGCTCGACGACTTCGCCGTCGCTGTCGACGAGGACGACGCGCAACTCGGTCGCGGTGAAGTCGACCGCGACGAGTACCGGCTCGGGCAGGCTGGCATCTCCGCTCAGAGGGCCCATCGCTCAACCTTCCGCAGCGCCGTCGCCGCCTGGTCCATGTCACGTGAGGTCAGCCCAGCGTGCAGCGGCAGCGCCACCATCTCTCCGGGGAGGCGGCTGGCCGCCTGCGTCGGATCGTCCGCGATCGAGGCCTGCGCCGCCAGCGATGGCCCCACGGCGGCCTCGACGGGCAACCCCTCCGCGCGCAGCGCGGCCAGCGTCTCTTCGAAGGTGCGCTTCCAGAGCATGCCGCGCAGACGGAAGACGTATCGATCGTACGCATGACGGATCCAACGGCCGTGGGGCATGGAGGCTATACCGCGCATCCCGCGGAGGTTGAACGTCAGATCCCAGGCCAGTTCACGGCGGGCCCAGAGCGCGTCTTCGCGTCCACGCCACTCCGCGAGGGCGACGCGTGCCACGGCCCTGGACATTGCCGCGGCGTTGTTTCGTACCTGCGCGGCCAGCGTCGCGTCGCGCAGCACGAGGAGCGCGCCGCCGTCTGAGCCGACCTCGATGCCGCCGCTGAGCAGGTGCCCCGCCCCGAGCGCGAAGACCGCCGCGCCGCCGATCGAGCCGGCGGGGGCTCCGCGGTAGGAGGCGCCCACGGCCTCCGTGCATTCCTCGATGAGCATGCACGCGCGTTCACGGACCACGGGGACGATGGTCTCCAGGACGGGGGGGTGCCCGAACGGGTAGGCGGCGACCACCGCCGCCGTCTCAGGCGTCGCCACCGCCGAGATCCCGCGCGCCGAGATCGCCGCCGTGTCCGCATCGACTTCGGCGGCGAGGACGGTCAGGCCGGCGGCCCGCGCGGCTTCGACCCACGGTGTCGCGCACAGCGCGGGCAATACTACCTCGTGCCGTCCGGCGATCGCGGCGCGGAGCGCCGCCCGTCGTGCCTCGGCCGCGGAGGCGAGCGCGATCACCGCGTCCGCCGTCAGGCCGAGGCCTGCCGCGACCTCCACCTCCAGCGCGCGGACGGGGTCGGGATCGTCGGCGGGTGCGATGGCAGGCGGGGCGGGCCAGGCGTCGAGGTGGGCCGGCGATCCGCCTTCGATCGCAAGCGCCGGTGCGGTGTCGTTGGCCATCGGTCATTCCCCCGCGCGCAGCCCGCGGCGAGCGTACGGGGGCCGGGAGACGCCCGCAACGCGGGCCGGCATGCCCCACGGGTTATCCTCGATCCCCTGGAGGGGCGATGCTGCTGCACCTGCGCGACCGCACCGTCGATGCCACACACCGCACAGCGGTGATGGGCATCCTGAACGTCTCCGACGACTCTCCGATCGCCTTCTCACGCGTCTCCACGTCCGAGGCGCTCGACCGGGCGCGCGCCCTCGCAGCCGCGGGCGCGGAGATCATTGACATCGGGGCGCACTCGACGCGGACGGGCGGCCGCGACCTCACCCCTGACGAGGAGACAGCGCGTGTCGCGCCCGTCGTCGAGGCGTGTGTGCGTGAGGGGCTGCTGACCTCCGTCGATACCTGGACGCCTTCGGTCGCGCGGGCCGCGGCGGAGTCCGGCGTCCACCTGTTGAACGATGTCACCGGCGTCACCGACCCGGCGATGCTGGCTGTCGCCGTGGAGTACCGGCTCCCAGCCTGTGTGATGCACATGCGAGGCCGCCCAAAGCACCACCGCGAGGTCGACCAGGCGTACGAGGAGATCAATGCGGAAGTGACCGTGTTCCTTGTGGATCGGGCGCGCGCCCTCGAGGCGGCGGGGGCGGGGACGCCCTGGCTCGACCCGGGGTTTGGTTTCGGGAAGTCGGTGGCGGACAACCTCGCGATGCTGGATGGACTGCCAGCGCTGGTGGGTCACGGGTACCCCGTGCTGGTCTCCGCGTCGCGGAAGGGCTTCCTCGCGGAGTTGATGGGCCTCGGCGACCGCCAGGACGTCGAAGGTCTGTTGGAGGCGACGCTCGGCTTCAACGTGCTTGCCGCGGCGGCAGGGGTGCATGTGGTCCGCGTGCATGACGTGGCCGAGGTCGCGCGCGCGCTTAGCGTGGTGAACGCGCTCCGACGTCAGCGGGCAGAGCACGCCTGAGGTCGTGGGCTAACGGTTCGGGACGGGCGTGAGGTTCTTCGGCGTGTTCGCGGGGTAGGTGATGTCTTCGCACGCGACGCCGTTGCCGTTCATGTCCAGCCGGTTCGGGTCGCCCGGGGCGTTCGCCGCGAGTGCCTCCTGCGCTTCCGCCTGGGAGCCGAACGAGGTGCAGTTGTACCTGTCCGCACCATTCGTGACGAAGCGCGAGCCCGCCTCGCTGCCGGCGGACGCCGATGTCCCGCGCGTCGGGATGGCGGCGGGGTAGACCGTGGCCGGGGTCGTCCGCGGGTCGGTGGAGCGCGGATAGGCGAACCGTGGGATTGAGTACGCCTCGGCGGTCAGGTCCATCGTCACGACGCCGGGGGGTGCCGTCGCCGCCTGTGCCGCAGGCGTCGTGATGGCCGGGGTGGCGGGTCGCGCCTCGATGGCGGCGACGCGTTTCGCGAGCGCCTCCCGCTCCTGCCCGATCGTGGCGGTCTGCTGCGTCAGGCTGTCCACCTTCGCGCGGAGCACGGCGATTTCGTCCGTCAGGGCGTGGGAGTCGACCGGCGGAGCGTTGTCGCCGGACAGGTTGGAGGCCATCCACCAGATGCCGGCGCTCCAAAGGATGACGCCGACGACCAGGGCGGCGGGCAGCCAGCGCGGCGCGCGCCATGCGTACGTGCCGGTTGGGAGCCGGAAGCGAGGGCGCGGCCGCGCCTCCACCTCGATGGCGTCCGCCACGTCTTCGAAGTCTCCCGCCATCCCCAGCTCGGCCATCACGCTCCCTGCGCCTTCAGGGAGCACGCTACGGCCCGCAGGAGTGCGTCCCCATTGGGGTTTCCCTCGAACCCGCCGAGGGAAAGTACCTGCTACCCGGCGCCTGTCAGGGCGGCCAGGTCGTGTTTGGCGTCCAGGATGTGGGTCCACAGGTCGCCGGTCCGGGCGACTCGTTCCGGCACGGTCAAGATGGTGAAGTCCGTCGGGAAGACCCGGTCGAGTTCGTCCCAGCGCAGCGGCATGGAGACGGGGGCTCCTGGCTTCGCCCTTGGTGAGTACGGGGCGGCGAGGTTTTTGATGCGCGCGTTCTGGTTCACGTCCAGGAAGACCATGCCGCGGCGCTTCTGGATGTTCCACTCGGTGGTCACCTCGCGCGGGTGGGCGCGCACCAGCACCCCGCCGACCGTCGTCGCGATCTCGCGCACCGTCTCGTAGTCGTACTGGCGCCGCACGGGCACGTAGACGTGCAGCCCCGTCGCGCCCGAGGTCTTTACGAACGACGAGAGGCCGGCGGCATCCAGCAGCCCCTTCAACGCCTGCGCCGCCCGCACTGTTTCCTCATACGCTGGGCGGTTGAGCTCCGGCTCCGCGCCCGCCTGTTCGTCGCCGCGGTAGATGTATGGGTCGAAGTCGAACAGGACGAAGTCCGGGTAGTTCAGCAGGGACGCCTCCACGTTCGCCTTCGTCCCGGTGAAGGTGCGCCCAAGGCGGTGGCCATCCGGCTCCGGGTCGACGCGCGCCAGCGAGGTATGCAGGGCGATATCGGCGTACTGCGCGAGCCAGAGCAGCGTCGGGAGGTTGTTTACCACGACGAACTCCTGATCGCCGCCCCCGCTCTCCGTGAACACGCGCACCGTCTCTACGAATGGAGGTGGCGCGTCGACGTGCTTCTGGTAGAAAGAGTGGCCATCGAGGCCGTTGGGGTAGCGGGTCATGGTGAGCGGCCGGTCGCGCAGATGCGGGAGCAGGACGTGCGCCATCTTTGCGTAGTAGGCGAGGAGGTCGCGTTTCGTCAGCGCGCGCTGACCGCGGTGCTCCGGCCAGAACACCTTGTCGAGGTTTGTGACCGAGATGCGTGTCCCGTCCACCTCGATCGTGCCCTGTTTCCGCAGCGTTTCAATCTGGCCAAGCACCGAGGCAACCTGTGCCGCGAGCGCATCTCCGTCCGGTATGGCCTGGGCGGCGGGCGCGGCTTCGCCGGGCGGGGGCGGGTCGAGGCGGAGGGCGCGCACCTCAGACGGCGCTTTGTCCTCGCGCAGCCGCAGGAACACCGGCGCGCGCAGGTTGCCGTCGGAGGTCATCTGGGCGTATTCGACTTCGACGACCAGTTCGGGCCGGACGTGCGTGACGTGTTCCGACGCAGGCGGCGGCGTTGCCATCGATGACTCCGGCACTCGCATGGCATCGAGGCGCTGGCGCAGCGACTTCAGCATCGCCTCCGTGAATCCGGAGCCGACGCGGCCCACGCTGACGAGGCGTCCATCCGCTTCGCGCGTGGCGATCACCAGCGCCCCGAAGGTCGAGGAGCGCGAGTTCAGGCCCGGCGTGTAGCCGGCGACGACGAACTCGTTGGTCAGCCTCGACTTCACTTTCACCCAGGCCTGGGAGCGCGTGCCGGACTCGTAGCGCGAGTCGCCGCGTTTCGCCACGAGCCCTTCGAGGCCGATGGCGACGGCGCCCTCGTACGCGCGGACGCCGTGCACCTCGGTGTGCTCGACGAGATGTATCCACGGCGTTGGCATCAGCGTGCGCTTGAGCAGGCGTTTCCGTGCGAGCAAGGGCACGCGTCGCACGTCGACGCCGTCCAGATAGAGGATGTCGAAGACGTAGCAGACGACGGGCATGGAACGGTCGTAGGAGCGGATCTCCGTCGTGTCGGTCAGGTTGATCCGCTGCTGGAGCAATTCGAACGAGGGCACGCCATGGACATCAAGCGCGGCGATCTCGCCATCAAGGATGAGGGTGTTGGCCGGTTGTTTCGCCAGTGACGCGACGAGGGCGGGGTACTGCGCCGTCATGTCGAGGCCGCGCCGCGAGGTCAGCCGCACCTGCCCGTCGCGCAGCGTGATCAGCACGCGCACGCCATCGATCTTCGGTTCGAAGATCCAGCCCGCACGGTCGAATGGCTGGGCTGTCTGTGTCGCCGTCATCGGCTCGACGCCCTCGATGAATGTGCGGCGCTTCGCGCCCGGGAGGTCGGCGGCAAGCAATGGCTCGATCTGTCGCTCTGGGATATGGCGTCCCGCCTGAAGGTCGGCGATGGTCAGGCCACAGATCACGGAGTCGTCGAACGACGCGGCGAGGTCGACGCCGGTCGCCGCGTCGTCCCGGTGCTTGAGCGCAAGCCAGGAGTCGGGTGCCTGGTCCGTCTTGACAAGGGCCCACGAGCCCTTCATGCGGTGGCCGCGGAAGGTGACGGAGACCTTCCCGTTCGCGATCTGCTCGCGCATCTGTCGGTCTGCCTCGGCGCGGTCCTCGAAATGCAAGGTGCCGAGTTCATCCGGGGAGTAGGTGCCGCGGTCCCAGACGATCACCTCGCCCGCGCCGTACTGCCCGCGCGGGATGACGCCCTCGAACGTCGCATAGTCGAGGGGGTGTGGCTCGGTCATGACCGCGAGCCGCCGTTCCGAGGCGTCCGTGCTGGGGCCGCGCGGGATCGGCCACGAGGGCATGACCCCGTCCACCTCCAGCCGCAGGTCGTAGTGCAACCGCGTCGCGCGGTGTTTCTGGATAACAAAGGTCAGCGGCTGGTCTGGTGGGCCGAGGTCGACCGGGGCGGCTCCGGCGGGCTCCGCCGTGCGCTCGAAGTCGCGCATCTCCTGGTAGCGCGCGAGCGCGGCCTGGTCGCTGGCCGCGCTGTCGTCAGACGGTGGTGGGGGCAGGCGGCGTCGCGCGGGCATGCGTCGAGGATACGTGAGCCGTCAGCGCGCGCGGCTCAGGCGCTCTTCTTCCGCGTCCGTGTGGCCTTTGGTGGGGCCTCGCTCTCCGTGGGGGGCTCCTCGGCCACCTTCTTCGCGCGGCTGCGGGGTACGCCCGCGAGTGCGGACTCGGCCGCTGGTTTCGCGGGGGCTTCGGCGGTTTCGGGCGCGGCCTTGCGGGACTGCGTGGCGGCGATCGAGGCACGGAGGGCCGCCATCAGGTCGACGGTCGGTGCGGGCGCGGGTTCCTCGGCGGTCACGACCTCGCCACCCTCCAGCTTTGTCTGGATCATCGCCAGCAGCGTGTCGCGATACTCGTCGCGGAACTTCGAGGGGTCGAATGTCTCGCGCAGCATGTCGATCAACGCGAAGGCCATGTCGAGCTCGGGCTTGGAAACGGGGACGTCGGAGACATCGGTGCCTTCGTAGGGCCGCACTTCGTCCGGGTAGTACAGGACCTCGACCATCAGGTGGCCGCCGGACGGGCGCAGGCAGACGAGCTGTTCCTTCTGCCGCAGCGCGAGTTTCCCGAGGGCGACCAGTCCGCGCTCCTCCATCGCCTTGAGCAGCAACGCGTAGGGCTTCACGCCGATCTCGTCCGGGTCGAGCTGGTATGCCTTTTCGTAATAGACGGGGTCGATCTCGCCGCCGTCGACGAACGAGGTGATGGTGATGACGTGCTTGCTCGGGACGGGGAGGTGCTCGAAGTCAGCGTCGTCAAGGATGACGTACTGCTCTTTGGCGTACTCGTACCCCCGTGTGATCTCGTCGAAGGGGACCTCGCGGTCGAGCGTAGGGGACCAGCGCAGATACTTGATTGGTCGCAGATCTTCCTTCGCCAGCTGGCGGAAGGAGATGTCTTTGCTGTCTGTGGCGGAGTAGAGCTTCACGGGGATCGAGACCATCCCGAAGGAGATGGCGCCTCGCCAGATTGCTCGCGGCATGGCCGTCTCCCTCGCTGAGGACGTCCAGTTGGGCCTTCGAGTATACGGAACGGCGCCTGGGGGCCGATGCCGGAGTGGCAGCGTGCGCTACCCGGCGCGGAGCATCGCCTCGATCGCTTCGATGGCTGCGCCCGCCTCTTCGCGCACCTCGGCGTGGCCGAGGAGCATGGGGGCGAGCGCCTCAATGGCGTCCGCGAGTTCGGGGTCGGCGGTGCGAAGGGCGAGGTGCGCCTGTTCCGCTGTGCGGTCGCCCGTCCAGTACGGGCGCAGCGCCTCCACGACGAGCACCCCGCCCAGCACCTGTACCCGCTCTTCCGAAGATAGCCCGGATTCGCCGAGGAGCCAGCGGACGGCCTCCGCGATCCGTTCGGGGTCGCCGTGGCGGAGATCCATGCGGAGGATGGCGCGTTTCGCGGATGCGGAGGGCGTCGCTGCCGCGCGGCGCAGGGGACGAGGGCGGTCGAGCGGATCCATGTGACGCCTCCGTCTCGCGGCACCCGCGAGGGCACGTCATCAGTTCTAATGTTCTATCCAATTGTCAGCATACGCCTCGGGTTTTCTCCGTGGCAACTGAAATCGTCGGGCACTAGGGTCAGCGCATGTGGCTCACCCTGGTCCCTGTACTCGGTGCGCTCCGGCGCCTCTACGACATGCCTCGGAACACCGCGCGCTTCGACGCCTACACCGGCCTCGTCCGGCTGGGTGAGGCGGATGCCTTCACCCCTCTGGCGGACTTCGATCCGATGGCTCCTGAGTACATGGGTGAGGCGCTGGACACGCTGCTTGCGGTCGATGCGGAGCGGGAGGCGGTTGAGGCGCTGCGGCAGATCGGGCCGCGGCTGCGCGGGTTGCCCGCCGAGTGGGGCGAAGAACTGCGGGTGATGCTCATGCTCTCGGACGACGCCGGCGACATGTGGGCGCGCCGGCCAATGACCGAGTTGAACATGCGCGTCAGCCAGCGCGGGCTGCTCGCTCAGCACTGGGTCTCCCCGAGATTCTGGAGCAGTGATACCCCAACGACCAGCGATGTGCGCGCGACCACTCTGGCCGCAGTCTACCGCGCGCTGTACCAGATTTCCTACGGCCCGTCGAAGACCGTCGCGGGTCTGCTTCAGCAGGAACGTCGCACGGTCGCGTTCGCGGGTACGGGAGAGTCGCTCCCGCCCGAGGAAGAAGCGGCGCTGCGCACCGCGGTGACGCCATATCTGGCCTCGACGGACGAAGGCACGCAGATCGCGGTGTTGTTCGGAGACCGCATCGCGGTCGCGCTCGGCTATGGTGCCCGCGGCATCCCGGAGCGTGGGGGCCTGCGCCTCGCGGCCTCCGAGGCCCTCCGCGAGCGCGACCCGATCGCCTCGCTGTTCGACTAGTCCGCGCCCCCGGCGATGGCGGGGATGAGGAAGATCTCCGCGCCTTCCCGCACGGGTTCGAGGGGGTCGTTCTCCGTCACTTCCGAGTCGATCGCGATCGCGATCTCGCCACGGAGCGTGGCGCCGTCCAGCAGGATGGCGCCGAGCGCGGGCGCCTCACGCGCGATGCCGTCCAGGACGCGCTGGAGCGTGCCGCCCGGCACCTCGATGGTCGCGCGTCCGCCGGCAAGGTCGCGCCAGTGGGCGGGGATGTGGACCGTCGCCACGGTGTCCGTCCTCGTGAGATCTTGGTGCTACGCGCGGGGCAGCAGTTCGTCCAGGATGCGCGTGGGCGTGACGGGCGTGTGGTAGAAGTTCACGCCGATCGCGTCCCGCAGCGCGTTTCGGATGGCGGCCTGCGGCGGCACGATTGGCACTTCGCCCACGCCACGCACGCCGAACGGGTGGCCAGGGTTCGGCACCTCGACCAGGATCACCTCGATCGGCGGCAGGTCGTTCGCGACCGGCATCCGATAGTCGAGGAACGAGCCGTTCCGCAGATGGCCCTGGTCGTCGTACCAGTACTCCTCCTGCAACGCCATGCCGATGCCCTGCGCGGCGCCGCCCTGGATCTGCCCCTCCACGTACGAGGGATGGATCGCCGTCCCAACGTCCTGCACGGCGGTGTAGCGCAGCACGGTGACCTTTCCGGTCTCCCGGTCCACCTTCACGTCCGCGATGTGGCCCGCGTAAGCGGGGCCGGCGGTATTCCGCCTCGACATCGCTGAGACCGCGATGTGGCCGCCGGTCGAGGGCAGACGACGGCAGATCTCCTCGAAGGTGAACCGCTGCGCCTTGCCGTCTTTGTCCGTGCCAGTAATGGTCGCGTCGTCGTTGTAGGTGACGGCTGAAACATCGACACCCCAGATGCGGGCGGCGCGCTCCGTGAGCCGCTTCCGGATCTCCTGGCCCAGGTCGTACGCCACCCAGCCGCCGGCGAAGGTGGTGCGGCTGCCGCCCGTGACGGCGGTGTAGCCGACCGAGTCCGTGTCGACGACTTGCGGCTTGATCGCCTCGTACGGGACGCCCAGCGTTTCCGCGAGTTGCATCGCGAGCGATGCGCGTGTCCCACCGATGTCCGTGGAGCCGAGGATCAACGAGACCGAGCCATCCGGGTTCACCGCGACGCTGGAGGAAGACTCCATGCCGCCGTTGAACCAGAAGCCGAGGGCGATGCCGCGTCCGACATCCTCGCCCTGGATTTCGGAGTTGTAGTGCGCGCTCTCCTTGATCGCGGTGATCACCGCCTTTGCGCCGATCCGCGGCCACGGCGCGCCGCTGCTGTTGGTGTCGCCCTCGTCGGGCGCGTTCTTGAGCCGCAGGTCCAGCGGGTCCATGTCGAGCGCGCGCGCGATCTCGTCGACGACGGCTTCGACGGCGTACTCGGCGGCCGGCGCGCCCGGCGCACGGTACGCCGCGGTCTTCGGTGTGTTCGTCACGACGTCGAAGCCATCGATGCGCTGGTTCGGGATGGCGTACGGGGCCAGGGCGCAGAGCACGCCCGCGCCCACGGCGGAGCCGGGGTAGGCGCCGGCGGCGAAGCAGAGCGAGACGTCCGCGGCGACCAGCGTGCCGTCCCTCTTCGCGCCGATCTTGACCCGGTCCCACGTCGCGGAAGTCGGCCCGGTGGCCTGGAAGACCGCTTCGCGGGACATCCACATCTTCACCGGGTGGCCAGTCTTCTTCGAGAGCAGCGCGGCGACGGGCTCGAGGTAGACGGGGATCTTCCCGCCGAAGCCGCCGCCGATCTCCATCGGTACGACTTTGATCTTGGCGACCGGCTGGCCGAGCAGCGTCGCGACCTGGTCGCGCACGGAGAATGCACCCTGCGTCGAGGTCCAGACGGTGATCTGGCCGTCGTGGTTCCAGTGCGCCGTCCCGTTCTGCGGCTCGATGTAGCCCTGGTGGAACTGGCTCGTCGTGAACTCACGCTCGATGACGATGTCGGCTTCCGCGAAGCCGGCGTCAAGGTCACCCTTTTCGACGCGCATGTGCATCGCGATGTTCGTCTCACGGTCCTTGGGGGTGTCCGCGTTCCGCGCCCGCACGTTTGTCCGCAGATCGTGGTGCAGGATCGGGGCCGCGGCCAGCATCGCTTCACGCACATCGATGACGAAGGGGAGCAGCTCGTACTCGACATCGATCAGGCCGAGGGCTTCCTCGGCGGTGTGCCAGTCGACGGCCGCGACGGCCGCGACGGCGTGGCCGTGGTAGAGCACCTTGTCACCGGCCAGCACGTTGTCCACGAGCCACTTCGGGTTCGCGCTGCCCTCGCCGAGGTCGAGCGTGCCCGACTCCTGGGTGGGGAAGTCCGCATTCGTGATGATCGCCTTCACGCCCGGCAGCGCGAGCGCCTTCGACGTGTCGATGCGCTTGATCCGGGCATGCGCGTGCGGGCTGCGCAGGATCGAGCCGAAGAGCATCCCCTCGAGGACGACGTCGGCGCCGTAGGCAGCGCGCCCGGTGACCTTGTCGACGCCGTCCGGGCGGACGGGGCGTGTGCCGATGACCTTGTAGGCGGGCTTCTGCGGGGTAGCGACCATGGCGGACCTCCTCGTGTCCCTCGTGGGGACGCGGGTTACTTCCGAGCGCGCATCTGCTCGGCAGCGGCCTGGACGGCCTCGATGATCTTGTCGTAGCCGGTGCAGCGGCAGAGGTTGCCGGCGAGCCAGAACCGCACTTCCTCGTCCGTCGGCGCGGGGTTCTCGGCGAGCAGCGCCTTCGCGGACATCAGGAAGCCCGGCGTGCAGATCCCGCACTGGAGGGCGGCCCCCTCCAGGAAGCACTGCTGAAGCGGGTGCAACGCCTCCGGCCCGGCGAGACCCTCCACCGTCTCGACGCGGGAACCTTCGATCTCCGCCGCCATCACGCAGCAGGAGTTCACGAGGTGGCCATCGAGGATCACGGCGCAGGCGCCGCAGTTCCCGTTGTTGCAGCCTTCCTTCACGCCTTTGAGGTTGAGCCGCTCGCGCAGCGCCTCCAGGAGTGAGTCACGCGAGTCCGCGAGGAAGGTGCGCTCGTCGCCGTTGATCGTGGCTGTGATCACCAGTCGTCCGCTCGTTGCCATGGCCGTCTCCTAGTTACCGCTAGTTGCCGCGCGCCCGCTCGGCGGCGGCGCGTACGACGCGCTGGACCAGCACGTCCGCCAGGTGTTTGCGCTGGCGCACGGTGCCGCGCATGTCATCGATGGGGGTGGCCGCGTCCTTCGCCGCCGTGCCGGCGGCCGCGATGGTGTCGTCCGTGAGGCGACGGCCCACGAGGGCCTCCACCGCGGCCGGCACCATGATCGTGGTCGGGGCGACCGCGCCGATGGTGACGCGTGCCGCCGTCACCGTGTCGCCGGCAAGCGTGAGCGCGCACGCCGCGTTCACGACAGCGATGTCCATCTCGTTGCGCGGGATGAACCGCTCCCACGCCTGGCCGCTGTGCGGGGCAGGCTGCGGGAACCGCAACGCGACGATGAACTCGCCGGGCTGCAGGGCGTTCCGTCCAGGCCCCGTGCAGAACTCGTCCACGCGCATCTCGCGCCGGCCGTTCGGTCCCGCGATCTCGGCGACCCCATCGAGCGCCATCATCGCCGGGATCGAGTCGGCGGCCGGGGAGGCGTTGCTGAGGTTGCCGCCGAGTGAGGCGCGTCCCTGGATCGCTTTCCCGCCGATGACGTGCGCCGCGGCGCGCAGTGCGGGGTAGACCCGCTGCACGTTGGCGTCGCCATAGACGCGGTACAACGGCACGGCGGCCCCGACGCGGAGGCCGTGCTGGGGGTCGTACTCCAGCGCCATGACCTCCGGGATGTGTTTGATATCGACGAACAGGTCGATCACCCGCCGGCGCTCGCGCGCCTGCACGATGACGTCCGTGCCGCCAGCCAGGACGCGAGCCGTCTCGCCGCCCTCTCGGAGCATCCGCACCGCCTCGTCGATGGAGGTGGCGCGCGCGTACCTGAGTGCCTGCATCCGGCTCCCTCTCGTCCCGCATCGTGAATCTGCCGGCGTGACCCGAGAATCGGGCCAAGAGGAATTATCCCACCCCTCACCAAGTCGGGCACCACGGAGGACTGAAAGGGATTGAAATGTGTGCCGTCCATTTGGCAGCACACATGTAATTGACCGCTATACCTTGACGTGGAGGACAGGGACTTGTGTTTGTTCATGCAAGCACGAGCGCGTTTGCCGTCAGTGGTACAAGGGGGGCCTCAGGGGGCTGTGGAGTGGTGCGCTGTCACAGGCGCGCGTAGGAGGGACAGTGGACTCGAACTACTGGACGGGGCGGGTTAGCCGACGCACGGCGTTGCGCGGGACGGGCGTGGGCCTCGCCGGCCTGACTGCCGCGGCGCTCATCGGCTGCGGTGGTAAGAAGAGCGACAGCGCGGCCGGCGGCGACGCCAGCCGCCTGCAGGACACCAAGGGCGGCGCCGTCAGTAAGGCTGAAGAAGGCGGTACCCCGGTCCCGAGGGACCAGGTGCGCGTCAAACCCGGCATCGTGGAGGGTCCGGTGCCGGCATCGGCGGCGGAGCGCAACCCGAAGGTGAACGCCAAGCGCGGCGGCACCCTGAAGTTCCGCTACCTCGACCCGCCGCGCATGGACCTGGCAAAGACGCTCTCCTGCACGATCTATGCGACCCAGTCGCTGGTCACGAACAAGCTGACCCGCGCTAAGCTCGGCGCGCTGGCCGACCCCTTCAATGTCGAGATCGAGCCGGACCTCGCCGAGAAGTGGGAGTCTCCGGACAAGGGCCAGACGTGGATCTTCAGCCTGCGCAAGGGCGTGAAGACGCACAACGTCG
>QZJI01000043.1 GCA_003599735.1 Dehalococcoidia bacterium
TCGGAACCCGCTCGTCCGAGACTCCGCTGGAGCAGGCGTCCACGCCATCGCTTATCGGGCGTGTGGTCTGCTTGAGCGTGCCATGCCTGGAGCTTGCGACAGGCATGTGGTGTGAAAACATGCCTGTCGCAAGCTCCAGGCATGGCACACCTCCACGGTCTTTTTTTCAAGTTCAGTTTTGTAGGTCGGGCAAATGCCTTGCCCGACACGCATTTAATGTCGGACCTACGCCTACGCCTTAACCCAAACGCCAGCAGCAGCAGCCCCAGCCCGCTCGCGGCGGGCGGCGTCTGACAGCCGTCCGAGCCTTCATCTTGATCGGCGGGAGGCGTGATGCCGCTGCCGCGCTCGCGGTCGCCGTCCGCCGCCGTCTCGGCGTCGGGGTCGTCGTCCGCATCGGTCATCATGTCGCCGTCGGGGAGAGGGCTTTCCCCTGTCGTGTCATGGTCCCCATCCGCCGCCTGCTCGGCGTCGCCGTCGCCGTCCGGCGACTCCAGGCAGCCGCGCCCGGCGTCGCAGACGTTCCCCGGCGCGCACCGCGAATCCTGCGGCTCGTGGACGCAGGCCTGCGCCGTTTCGTCGCAGCTATCCGCCGTGCAGTCGATCTCGTCGTCGCACGTATTGGCGAAGCCGACGCACTCGCCGCGCGCGCAGATGTCGTCGAAGGTGCAGAACGAGCCGTCCTCGCAAGGCGTGGCGTTCAATTCCTCATGCGCGCAGCCTTCGCCGATCCGGCAGGCGTCCTCCGAGCAGGGGTTGCCATCGTCGCAGAGCGCGGCGTCGGGAAGGGAAAGGCAGTCGCCGCTCTCCACCACGCAGGCGTCGCGCGTGCAGTCCGTCTCGTCGGCGCAGTCCTCGTCGGCCGTGCAGGCCTCGCCCTGAATCACGTTGTAGGCGTAGAGCGCGAAGTCCTGATCGACCGCGCTGGCGTCGCCCGGCACGCCGTCCGCCGTCAGGTTGACCGCCACGACGCGCACGCTGACGTGCAGCGTCTTCCCCGGCGGCAGGATGACGAGTTCCAGGTTGTTGCGCGGGTCGGCGACGTCGGTGGGCTGCGAGACTCCGCCGTAGAGGAAATTACCCCGGTATTCCGCGCCGGCCCCGGCGCTGACGATCAGATCGAGGTCGTTGCAGTAGGAGGCCCCCATCGTCGCCCCCGGCGCGTCCGTCCAGGCCAGGGCGATCTTCACCGGCAGGTCGCGCCGCGCCACTCTCAGCCAGCGGACGACGTGCTCCTGCCCCGAGGCGGTGAACAGTTCGCTCTGATCCAGCACAAGCCGGGGCGCGCCGTCGAAGATCGTGGCCAGGTCCATCCGGCCCCAGCCCTGGCGGATGCTGGGAATCGGCTCCAAGGGTTTATCGAAACCGTTGTTGCCGCCGGCCATATCCACGGCGTGCAGGGCGAGGATGGCTTTCAAGAGCGCCGGCGACGGCTCGGCGTCCGCCTGCTGCAAACGCCAGGCATGGACGAGCGCCGCCGCGCCGGCCACGGCGGGCGTGGCGTGGCTGGTGCCGGAACTCCAGGCGTAGCGCGTCTGGCCCTCGGGCATGTATCCATTGCAGACGCCGCCGCCGGTGTAGGCCGGATCGGAGGAGGCCGCGCCGGTGATGTGCGTGCCCGGCGCGACGATATCGGGCTTGAAGCGGTCGTCGGCGGTGGGCCCGCGGCTGGAAAAATTGATCAGGTCGCGGGCGTTGTCCGCGCCGGCGTCGGGGATGTCGCAGCCGTCCGCCGCGCCGGTCATGCGCCAGTTCTCGCTCGCCCCGACGGTGATGACGTTCTTGGCTACGCCGGGCGAGCGCAGCGAGGAGAGGGCTTCGGGGACGAAGATCTCGCCCTCGCCTTCATTGCCGGCGGCGAAGACCATGGCGATGGGCTGCAGGCCGTTGGCGGGGTCGCGGTCGGCGTCGCGAACGATGCCGTCGTACTCCTGCGCGCCGGCGTCGTAGGCGGAGCCCATCCCCGAGAAGCCCCAGCTGTTGGAACTGATGCGCGCCCCCGCCGCGTAAACGGCCGTGGCCATCTTGGTGTAGGACTGCGTCGAGGCCCACATGTTCAGGTGCATGTTCTTGCTGCAGACGAGGGAGACTCCCGGCGCGATGCCGAGGCCGTAGAGATAGCCGGCGTCGTCCAGCGTCCCCGTCGCGCCGACGTCCGGCACGACGCCGCCGACGATCGCCGCGTTGATCGTGCCGTGGCCGTCCTGGTCGAAGCCGTTCGGCTGGCCGGTGAAATTCAGAATGGCGACGATCCGCCCGGCGAGATCGGGATGGGCCACGGTCTCGGGCGTCCCCCGGTCGCAGCCGGTGTCCGCGATATCGACGCCCACTTCGCCCAGGCGGTCGAGCCCCAGGCCGTCCAGCCACGCCTGATAGCCCGGCCCGGTGGGGACGCTGCCGTCGTTTTTCCCGGCCATGATCATTCCCTGCCGCTCGTCGCAGGGCCGGGGCAGGCCGTAGGGCTCGGCCCAGTAGACGTCCGAGCGGTCGAGCAACCGCTCCAGCGCGTCGGCGTCGAGCTGGACGCGATAGACCGTGTACGGTCCCATGTCCACCGGCGGGGAGTAGGTTTTAAGCGCGGCGTCCTGCAACTCGCGTTTCGTTGCCGTGTCGGCGGGATGATCGACGATGAAGACGGCCGCGTCCATCGGCCCCTGCGAAATCGCCCAGGTCTGCGGCCGCTTGTCCTCGCGCCGCCAGTCGCGCAGAGTGTCGATCCGCGCCCGGCGCTGCACCATCGCCTGCTTGACGCCGCTCTCGTCGCCCCACACGGCATAGGCGCTGTGCGGAATGGCGTTGAGCAGCGTCAGACCGGAGCGGTTCAACTCGTCAACGAAGCCGGCGGGAACGGGGCCGCGAACGTGGAGCAACCGCACGCTGGGATCGGGAGTGAGATCCAAGGCGTCGATTTTGGGGAGGATTGTTTGCTCGACGCCGTTGGCGAGCAGGATGCGCTGCAAATAGGAGGCGTCGCGGGGCGACGTCGCAGGTTCGCGGGCGTTGAGCGGCTTTTCCTGCCGCCACAGCCGACCGGCGGCGTCCTCGAAGATGACGAACGCGCCGTAGTCCTCGCTCCATTCGGCCTTGGCGGGATCGCCGGATGCGTGGGGGAAAGAGCCGGGGAAGTCTTCAGGCTCGCCGCAGGAAGCGGACAAGAGGGCCGTTATGCCAAGCGCAACTGCAAAGAGAACGGGGAAGCGTCGCATCCTGTCACCTGCCGTTTTACTGCCTTGTGCGATCGGAATGTTTGGCTTTCGCCTCGACGTCGAACCTGCGTGATGGTTTTGTTATTATGGACAACCGAAGTTGGAGCAGGATTGCATCCTGCTCCAGACGTTTTCTTCTTTAGACAAATGCAAAATGCTTGGAGCAGGTTGGAAAACCTGCTCCAACATCGTGTGTTGCGACGAAGCATAGCACAAACCGGCGGCGATGGAGGAAGGTTCTCTTTGCGGGAAAGGCGCCTACATGGAGCAGCGGCGCTGCCAAGCCGGTTGAGGTGTGGCATAGTCTCACGGCCGTAGGCTGGGAGGCTGTGCGCATTCGACGCAAGCCGCACAGTTTCCCGCCATCTTCGATGGCGTGAAGCTATGGCGCCCGGCGTCTCAATGCGTCGAGCCGTAGGGGCGGATGAAGCAAAAGCGGAATCCGTCCGTTCCCTCTTACCGGCACCCGCAGGAAATGGACAGATCGAAGGTCGTCGGGTTGTTGTCGTAATCGTCCACCACGACGTAATACGTCGTGCCGGTCACCGCCGAGAAGACGACGCTCTCGTCGCCGTATTCCATGCAGGAGGCGGCGTCGCAGGTCCCGTCCAGCACGAAGAGGTCGAGGTCGTACTGGTACTCGTCGCCCGGATCGAACTCCACTTCCACCGTCACCAGCCCCGTGCAGGTCGCCGCGAAGGCGTAGACCACCTCGCCGCCCGTCTCCATCCAGGTGCTGCTGCAGCCGGAATACTCCCAGATCTGGTTCGGCTGGCCGGTGATGTCGCCGGGGACGGTCCCGGAGGCGCAGGTGATGACGGCGTCCTGCGTGCAGATTGGATTGGCGCAGAGGTCGTGGCCGCTGCAATCCTGGTCCACGCCGTCGCACTCGGTCTCCGTCGCCTCGGGATGGATGGAGTCCAGCCCGTCGTTGCAGTCGTCGCCCATCGGACACTCCTCGGCGTCGTGAGCGAAGTAGGTGTCGTTGTCCACGTCCACGCAGTTGTAGCAGGCGCAGTCGGTGGTGAGCTGGAAGGCCGCTCCGGCGCCGCCGTAACCATCGACGACGACGTAATACGTTTCGCCGGCCAGCGTGTCCACCGTCACCTGGTCCCAGTTGGCCCGCCCGAGGCAGGCGTCGTCGGCGCAGTCTCCTTCGAGAATGTAGAGCATCAGATCGGTGTTTTCGATGTCGAAGCCGCTGATGGTCGCCGTCAGCGTGCCGTTGCAGGCCGCCGTGTAGGCGAACACCTCCTCGCCGGCGGGAATCGCATAGTTGTTGCCGCCGAAGGAGCAGGGACCCTCGTAGTAGGTGATCTCGTTGGTCTGGCCCCGGTTGTCGCCGGCCACGGTGGAACCGTCGCAGGCGGCGAGCACATGATCGACGTTGCACACGCCGCACAGGTCGAAGCCGTCGCAGTCTTCATCTAGGCCGTTGCAGCTCGTCTCCGTCGCCCCCGGATGGAAGGTGTCGAGGCCGTCGTTGCAGTCCGTGCCGCCGGGGCAGTCCACCGGGTCGTAGCCCAGGTAGGTGTCGTTGTCCACGTCGAGGCAATCCGAGCAGGCGCATTGCAGTTCGATGTCGTAGGGGCCGGCGTAACCGTCCAGGCCGTCCACCACGAGGTAGAAGTGTTCGCCGGCGTCGGCCAGCCAGGTGACAACCTCGCCGCCGTCCGACCAGGCGTAATCGACGAGTTCGCTGTTGCGGCAATGGCCGCCCAATTCATCGATAATCAGCAGGAGCAGTCCGAACTCGCCGACGATGCGCGCCGAGATTTCGCCGCTGCAGGGCGAGATGAATTTGTAGGACAGCTCCGGGCCGGTCGCGCTCGTGCGCGTGTAGTCGCTGTTGTAGTAGTAGGTGGTGCGGAATTCGGCGAGCGGATCGCTGCTGGTGTCGCCGGAAATCGTCTGCCCGCAGGAATCGATCTCCACGTCGCTGTCGCAGTAGTTGACGCAGCCGAAGGAGCTGTAGCAGGTCACGTCGCAGGCCTCGTCGTAGAAGACATGGCCGCAGCCGTCCGTCTGCGTGTAACGGCCGGCGGCGCAGGCGCTGTTTTCGTCGTCCTCCGGCTGGCAGTAGAAGGGCCCTTCGCCCGTGCCGCTCTCCCAGTCGGCGCAGGCCAAGTCGTATTCATCCGAGCATTCGTAGTCCGCCGTGCAGTCCTTGATGCAGAAACGGTAGTCCTCGTCGCCCCACCAGTTCCAGCAGCGGTAGCCGGGGGCGCAGTGGCCGCCCACGCAGGGCTCGCACTGCGCGGCGTCGGTGCAGTTGTCCGCGCCGCTGCAATCCTCGTCCTGGCCGTTGCAGTACGCGTCCGCCGCTCCGGGATGGAACGTATCGAGCGCGTCGTTGCAGTCGTCGCCCGCCGGGCAATCGACGTCGTGGTAGGCGAAATAGCCGTCGTTGTCCTGATCGACGCAGGAAGTGTCGCAGGTGAGGCTGGAGGCGTCGCAGACGCTGCCGGCCGGGCAGACGGTCAAGAGGAACTGGTTGCCGCAGGCGTCCTCGCCCCACAGCTCCTGATCGGCGCAGAAGGCCGTGAGGTCCGGCACGCAATGGTAAGCCCCCGCTCCGAAGGCGCGGCACTGCGAACCGGCCGGGCAGACGCCGTCCGTCGAGCAGTCGGCGGCGCAGACGTTCACCGGCGGATCCTGCTGCATCTCCCGTCCGTAGCACAGCGCCCCGCCGCCGCAGTCGAGGCCCGTGTCGCAATCCTCGCAATGGTCGGCCAGATCGGCGTTGCAGACGCAGTCCAGGCCGAGCGAGTAGCGGCCCTGGTCGCCCTCCTGGCCGTCCACGACAAGATAATAGGTGGCGCCGACCGCCGTGGGGAAGATGACTTCCTTGCGGTAACCGTCGGCGGGCGAGACCGCCAGGCAATGCGCGTTGTCGCAGGTCCCCTGCAGCACGAGCAGGTCGAGGGCGCTATCGGTGAGGACGCTGAGCGACGCGGCGGCGCGGCCGGTGCAGGCGGCTGTGTAGGTGTAAATGACCTCCGGCCCGGTCTCCAGGCTGCGGCAGTCATAGTTGTTCATCAGGCTTGCGCCGCGCGCCGTGTGGTCGGTCACCGTCTGACCGCAGGCCAGCGGACCTTCCGCCGCGCCGCAGGCCGCCTCGCAGACGCCGGCGTCGGGGTTGCAGGTGGCGGCCTCGCAGTCCGTCACCGACGTTTCCACGCCGCAGGTGTTGCCGGAATGCAGGAAATTGCCGACGCAGCTCGCCTCCCGCTCCGGCCAGCAAAGCGACAGCTCGCCGGTGTCCAGGCAGTTGGAGCCTTCGGGACAGCGGCCGTCGGCGGTGCAGTCGCGCAGGCAGACGAACTCGAAGACGTCGAACTCGGAGATCATGCACATGAAGCCGGGGGCGCAGCCGAAGTCGAAGAAGCAGGCGTCGCACTGCACGCCCGTTCCCGGGCAGTTGTCCATGCCGTCGCAGTTCTGGTCCACGCCGTCGCAGGTCGCGTCGTCGGCGCCGGGATGCACGTCCTCGTTGTCGTCGTTGCAGTCCGTTCCCATCGGGCAGCTGTTGGGATCGCGATGCGGATAGCCGTCGGTGTCGTCGTCGGCGCAAGCGTAGTGGCCGCAGTCGTCGCCGCCCGCGCAGTCGTTGTCCACGCCGTCGCAGGCGGTTTCCGTCGCTCCCGGATAAACGTTGCCGTTGTTGTCGTTGCAGTCGTCGCCGAGCGGACAATCGATGGGATGATAGCCGTTATGGCTGTCGCTGTCGTTGTCGGCGCAGCTGTTGCAGGCGCACTCGACCTCCAGAGAGTAGAGGCCGCCGGCGGCGTCCTCGCCGTCCACGGCGAAGAAGTAGCGCTGCCCTTCCCGGGCCAAAAAGACGATTTCCGTCGCCGCGCCGCCGGAGCTGGCGTAGTCGAGGCAGTCGTCCGCCGCGCAGCCGTCCAGCACGAACAGATCGAGTTCGTCGTCGGCGTTGGGCGTCAGCTTCACCGTCGTCCAGCCGTCGCAGGGGGCGTCGAAGGGATGCCGCGCGTCGGGGCCCGATTCGTCCCAGAGCGGCGCGCAGGAATACTCGTCCATATCGTCCGCCTGGCCCGTCGTGTCGCCCGCGATCTGTTCGTCGCAAGCAATCGGCGCGCCGCCCGCGTCGCAGCATGCGGATTCGTCCGCGTCCACGGCGAGGGAGTAATCGACGCAGCCTTCCGCCGGCAGCAAGGCCCGCACGTACACCGTGCCGCCGAAGGTCGCCGTCCACTCGATCGTTTCGTCGTCGTCCGTGCTCTGCGCGGCGACCAGCACGAGGCCGTCGGCATCGACCAGGTAGAGGTTGAGATTGCCGTCGGCGTGGGCGAACTCGGCGGTGAAGGTGTATTCGCCGCCCTCGCAGACCGAGAGCCAGTACCAGTCGTCGTCCTTGTCCGTGAGCACCAGATCCGCGAGGCCGCCGGCGAGGGGCGCGGCCGCGGTTCGCGTGTCGTTCTCCTCCTCGCCGTCGTCCGGACCGGCGGGATGCACGCAGGACAGCGCCCCCATGTTGCAGGAATCCACGGAACAAGCCTTGCCGTCGTTGCAGACGGGGTCGTTCGCCTCGTCGCATTCGCAGCCGGAGTCGTCGTGCGCGCAGCCGTTAAGCGCGCTGCAACTGTCGGCCGTGCAGGCGACGCCGTCGCTGCAATTGATCGCCGAATGTCGGCAGCCTCCCGGGGGCTGGCAGAAATCGGCGGTGCAGGCGTTGTTGTCGTTGCAGTTGATCGGCGTCGAACTGCAGCCGGAGGCCGGATGGCAGCTGCTCGTCAGGCAGGGGTCTTCCTCGCAGATCAGATCGGACCAGGCGGCGGCGTTGCGCGCGGGGTCGCAGATCAGACAGCGGTTGCCCTCCTGCAAAGCGCCGGTCAGGCGGCAGACGCCATCGATGAGGCAGAAGCCCGGCAGAAACTCGGGAACGCACTGATGCTCCGCCGAGCAGAGGTCGGCCGTGCAGGCCAGCGCATCCGCGCTGCTCAGGCAGGGCTCGTCTTCCACGACCCATACTCCGTTGTCGCAGCAAGGCCCTGCTTCGCACTGAGCGGCGTCTCCGTCAGCGACATCTCCGTCGGTGTCGCCGTCCGTGTCGCCATCGATGATGTCTCCATCCGTGTCGCCGTCCACGACGTCGCCGTCGGTGTCACCGTCCGTGTCGTCGCTGTCGGTGTCGCCGTCCGTGTCGTCGCTGTCGGTGTCGCCGTCGGTGACGCAGGCGGACTTGCTGAACACCGCGTTGCAGATGCTGGGGCAGTCCACGACGATGTCGCCGTCATCCTCGCTGTCGATCGTGCAGGCGCCCAGAACCTCGACGTTGTCGAACACGCAGCCCGCGACCGGGATCGTCTGCGAACCGACACCGCTGGTGTTGACGGTCACCGTGAAGGCGCAATCGCCCTCCCCTTCCGCCACCACGGCGTTTTGAATGCCGAACGTGCCGCAGAGGGAGCCGGATTGCGATTCGATGCAATACTCGCCGGGGAATGACTCGCAGCCGGTGCAATCGACGTCTCCGTCCGTGACGTCGCCATCCGTGTCGCCATCGGTATCACTGTCGGTGTCGCCGTCGGTGTCGCCGTCGGTGTCGCCGTCGGTGTCGCCGTCGGTATCACCGTCGGTGTCGCCGTCGGTGTCGCCGTCCGTGTCGCCGTCCGTGTCGCCGTCCGTGTCGCCATCGGTGTCGCCGTCGGTCTTGTCGCCATCAATGACGTCGCCGTCGGTAACATCGTCATCGGCGGATTCGTCTGGCTCCGCGTCGCCGTCGGGACCCTCAAGGTCGCCGCCGTCGCCGTCGGCGGCTTCGGACGTATCGCCGTCTTCAAGACCGCCCGTCCCGCCGTCATCGCAGGAGGATGTCAGAGCAGCCACCACCCATAGCAGCACCACTGCAAACTTTTTCATGCGAGCACCCCTTCTCTTCGCATGGTTGTGGTTCGATGCCGTCGATCTAAGATGTGCACCAGTAAATGCGTTCTTTTACACCGCCGTGGCGCATTTTTCAATCACAAACTGAAATCCTATGCGTCTCAGGTTTTTGACGCGATTGCGATTGCCAAACCGGGGGGATGGTTTGCTGTCTGCAAACGCCGTACTTGACATTTTTCCGTCCGGAGAGATTGTATTAATCAAAATCTCGTATCGGAGGCCGTTATGAGCGGTAAGTGGTTGGTCCTGGTCGCGGTCGCGTGGCTCGCCCTCGTCTCCTGTACCGACGAAGGAGTTTCGTTCAACGGCGATACGGCGGATGGCGATGAAGACCAGACGGCGGACGGCGACGCCGAAGGCGAGGAAGCCGACGATGATGGTTTCGTCTGCGGTCCCGAAGATTACGTGTACGTTGATTTTCCCTGCGAGTTTCCGGATGGCAACCATTGTTCGTGGGATGGCGTGACCTACTATGAAACGGTTGCCGGCTATGAGCTATATCCCGATGAACCTTGCATCATGGGGGCGACTTGCATCGAGACTCCGGTGGAGACCTGTGGGCCAGATCGGGTTTGTATCGAGGACGAGGACGGCGCGCGCTGCGTAGCGACCGATGGTGATGAGTCGGATGGCGATGGAGACGAAGTGGCGGACGGCGATGAAGACAACGCCGCGGACCGAGATGAGGACGGCGTCGATGTGGGTGACGAAGATGCTACGGATGGTGATGAAGACAACGCGCCGGATGGTGATGGCATTGACGACGACAAGACCGACAGCGACACTGACAGTGATACCGACGGTGACGCCGATGGCGACACGGATGGCGACGAAGACGGCGGAGAATGGGAGTATGGTGAAATAAGGCCGGGCTGGGTCGGCGCGCCATGCGAGGACCACAATGAATGTGCAACGGGTTTCTGCCTGACCACGGCTGTCATGGGGACGCTCACCGGCAAGGAGATCAATATCGTCAACGGCTACTGCTCAACCTTGGCCCCGGATGACTGCAGGGCGGATGTGGGCGGCCATGTCGTCAGCGCTGGCATTTTCGGCGAGCAGTACGAAAGTTTCTCCATTTGCCTGCGGCCATGCGGGTCGGACGCCGACTGCCGCCCGGAGGATTCGATCTTCTGTCCCGATCCGCAGTGGCTGGTGGAGAACGGCTACTTCACCGAGCAGGAGGCCGAGCTGTATTTCGGCGACACGTCCGTCTGTCTGCCGTGGAGTTTCCTTGAGTAGTAGTGTAGTGATGGGTAACTTGCTCCCCCGCATTGTTGACCCAGCGTTTGGAAAAAAAACGCCATGCCTGACCAGCACGAAATCCTCGACCGCTCGCCCTTGCTGGATGCCAACGGGCGGCTCGTGCAAAAAGGCTACGCCCGCCGGCCGCTGCTCGACTACAACCCCGAGTATGTCCGGCGGCATGCCGCGCCCTGGCTGAACCGGCTGCGCCTCAAGGAGTGGGACTACTACGGCGTTTTCATCGGCCGCCGCTTCTTCTCGGCGACGGTCAGCGACATCGGCTACATGGGCCTTGTCTTCGTCTACTGGATCGACCTGGACAAAAAGACTTTCATCGAGCGCTCGGTCGTCACGCCCTTCGGGCGCGGCTGCCGCCTGCCCCGGTCGAGCGAGAGCGGCGACGTGCTGTTCGAGAAAGGCCGCCTGCGGATCGCCTTTGAACGCTCGCCCGGCCTGCGGCGGATCAAGGTCAACTGGCCCGGCTTCGACGGCGGCCGCACGCTTTCCGCCGACCTGACGCTTCATCAGCCAGACGACCACGAGGGCATCGTCATGGCCACGCCCATCGGCGACAAGGGCTTCTATTACAATCACAAGCTCTCGGCGCTGCCCTGCGAGGGCTCGGCCGTGCTCGGCGGGGACGTCTGCGCCGCCGGCTCTGACGCCTTCGGCGCGCTCGACTGGGGCCGCGGGGTGTGGGACTACGACACCTTCTGGAACTGGGCCTGCGGCTTCGGCCGGCTCCCGGACGGTCGGTACTTGGGCATCAATCTTGGCTTGGGCTTTGGCGACCTCTCCGCCGCGACGGAGAACAGCTTTTTTCTGGACGGCCGCCTCCAGAAGCTCGGAAGGGTCGGCTTCCAATACTCGAAAGCGAATTTCCTCGCGCCCTGGCGCTTCGCCGACGACGCGGGCCGCCTCGATCTGACGCTGACGCCGTTGCTCGACCGCGCGGCGAAGACGAACCTCATTCTGTTGAAAAGCGAGGCCCACCAGATTTTCGGAACCTATTCCGGCCGGCTGGTGTCGGACGCGGGCGAGATCATCCGCATCGACGCCGTGCCGGGCTGGGCCGAGGAGCATCACGCGAGGTGGTGAGAGCGAGCGGCGGGCCGCGCTGTGCTTGGCATCGCCGCTACAGGGATAATGAGCGCGTGTGCCATGCTTTGCTTGCAAAGCATGTCTTAAGGTGGCTCAAAAGTTGAAGACACATGGCTTGCGAGCAAGCCATGGCACACAATAGATCGGCCATCGGCGCGCCTTTCACCGCCGCGAGAAAACGAACATGAATCCGCACGAAGCCAGCCGGACCGCCGAGTACGCCGCCGCGTTTCGAGCGTTGGAGACGGTCCGCCGGCCGGCGAAAGCGCGCCTGTTCGAAGACCCCTTCGCCGCCGCCTTTCTCGGCCCGGAAATCCTGCGTTACGTGCGTTTGGCGGCCATGCCCATCCTGGGCGGCTTGGTGCGTTCGCACGTCGAATGGAAATCGGCGGGGGCCATGTCCTCGGGCATCGCCCGCACCCGCCTCATCGACGACTGGCTGCGCGAGGCTCTGCATGAAGGGTTGCGGCGTGTCGTCCTCTTGGGCGCGGGCTACGATTGCCGCGCGCAGCGGCTGCCGGAACTTGCGGACCGCCGCGTCGTGGAGATCGATCATCCCGCCACGCAGGCCGCGAAAAAGGAACGCCTGCAAGCGATCCTCGGCGCGCTGCCGGGCAACGTGACTTATCTTCCAGCCGACCTGACCAAGCAAAATCTGGAGGATGTATGGAATCATGATGGAGCGCAGTTGAACTCTGCTTCTCACGTTTCAAATGGGTGGAGCACGGTGCAACCGTGCTCCATCGCGGGCCCGAGCGGCGACGAGCCGGTGTTCGTTTTGTGGGAAGGCGTGACACATTACCTCGGCGAGGCCGCCGTCGATGCCACCCTCCGCGCCCTGTCGCGGCTGTGTCCGCCCGGAAGCCGGCTGGCCTTCACCTACCTGCATCGCGGCTTGCTGGACGGCAGCCTGAGCTTCAAGCGGGCGCAGGTGGCGCGGGACCGCGTGGCGCAGGGCGGCGAGCCATGGATCTGGGGCATGGACCCCGCGCGGCTGCCGGAGTATCTGGCCGAACGGGGCTTTCAACTGCGGAAGGATCTCGGCGCGGACGAATACCGCGCGCTGTACTGGGACGCCGCCGCGCGCCGGCTGCAAGGCTTCGGCTTCTATCATGTCGCTATGGCGGGGGTGAAAGAAGTGCAGCGGCGTGTGGCATAGTCTCACGACCGAAGGTCGGGAGGCTGTGCGTGCTTGATACAAGCACACAGTTTCCCGCCAGCTTCGCTGGCGTGAAGCTATGCCACCCGCCGCACACTCTACGGGAGAGTCGCCGCACCGGGCGTCAGAGCGGTTGAGGCGGGCGCCATTCGCCGTCGATGATTATCAACCTCCAGTCCATACGGTCTCCGGCTCTCTGCAGTGTTCCCGTCAGGACAGTCCGCGACCCTGGGCTTCCTTCGCACCAGAGTTCCAGGCGGAAATCGGTGCCCGCCGCGCTGAGACAAGACGGAATGGAAAAGTCGAACCATGATTTGCAGTCGTTGGCGTAGAGGACGGAAACGGTCCAAGGGCCCTCGGCGGGAGAGACAATGCTCATTCTTTCGGTCGTGCCACTTTGCCCCGCGCCGTTGGACCACTGAGTCATCACGACCATGCCGTCGCCCAGCGGGAAAAGGCAGGCGCCATCACCGTTGATAGTGTTATCCGAGCAGCTCCCGGCGTGGGGCGAGGTCACCCGGAGATCCACGTCTCTCTGATCATACGGCGACGGCTCCCCTTCGCCGACATTGAAGGTAAGGACCAAGTTTAACGCATCGCAAGTCGGGATGACCGAAATATGGATGGTCACTTTATTCGATGGGCAGCCCTGGCTGTCGGCCACACGCAGCGATATGGCCCATTCGCCCGGCATGTCGAAGGTGGTGCTGACGGCGGAAGCTTCGTTATTGGGCAGGATGCCGCCCGAGGCGTCCTCCGGGCGCTGCAGCGTCCAGGCATAAGTCAGCGGGTAATCTTCGTCGGGGTCATAGCTCACATCGCCTGAAAAGGCCATTTGCGTACCGGCGGAAATACCTTCGAGGTAGACGTCAAACTCAACGGGTATTTGGCGGTCAAGCGCAACCCGCGCCACCGGCTTGTCGGCCTCACCGCAAAAGGCCGCAAGATCCTCTTCGATGTCGCCGTCTTCCAGGTCGTCCGCCTCGTCCGCCGTTTCGTCTTCCGTCGCGGCGTCCGCGTCGCCATCGGGCGGGTCGGGATCGGCCTCGTCACCGTCAACGAGAGAATCCGCCTCGATGTCGCCGTCCGTCCCGCTGCAGTCCCGCAGGTCCGCACACTCGGACTCGACAAGGCAGGCGGCCACCTCTTCATTGATCGTGTCGGCCTCTCGGCACTGGGTCTTGCAGCCGGCGAGCCAGTCGTCGGTAAGAGCGCCTGTGCCGCCTTCCTGGTGGTCGCAGAAGAGCAGCTTCTCGCAGGCGGTCTCGCAGAGCGTCGGCTCGTTATCCAGGGTGGTCTCGTCGATGTCGGCATCGGCGTCACCGCCTAGGGAATCCCCATCCGGATGGTCGGCATCGGAAGCGGTTTCGTCGGAGGACGTGTCGCACGCGGCGCAGGTCAGGATGAGGACCAGTCCCCACGCCATCGGGTACAACGCGCGTTTCATCGCGGCCTCCCTTGGTTCGCGGGGTCGTTGAGAAAACTGGAATTACAATCCGTCCAATTGTAACGCAGACGAGGGCCGGGCGCAGCAAATTTAAATGCGGCGGGCTTCGAGGTCAGGCAAGGATCGGCCACCCGCCGCAAAGTCAGGCTTTGCCAGGACGGGCTCTTGTATTGTATTCGAGAACATACGCGGCGGTGGCACCGGGTATCGAAACATCGAGGGCGCGGTAGCGAAACCGTTTGCTTGAACCGATTTTCTCTTTTACTTCGCCGGTAACCAGGATCTCGTAAGCCTTGGCCTTGTCCTCGCCCAGCTTGCTGGCGGCGTTGACCTGCGCTCCATACACATCGCTGTCGCCGATCCGCAGCATGCGTCCGTAGCCGATGCCGACGCAGAGCAGCACCTGCTCGGAGGGCGGAAGCTTGGCGTTGTATTGCCGGCATTTGCGCTGCATTTCGATCGCGCAGGCGATGGCGCGATCGGGCCGCCGGAAAATGACCAGCATGCTGTCCCCTTCGGTCTTCAGCAGGATCCCATCGTGGTCGTCGATCACCGGCATCAGGATCCGTTCCGATTCATAGATGGTTTGCAAAAAGTGAATGATCCCAAACTCGGCCACATGCCTGGAGAACCCGGAGAGGTCGGTGAACATCACCGCCCATTCCTCTCCAAAAAGGTTCCAGATCCGTTCGTCGATCGCAGCCTTGTCCGCTCCCTCGCGGCGGCGATCAACGAGGAGTTTCTCCAGGCGAAGTTCCGAGGAACTGACGCTGATGGCTTTTTTGAAGGGCATGAAGATCTCCGTACGGTGGACAGGCAGAGTGGCCCGCCCGCGACAGCGACCGGCGACGCTCTCGCGGCTCGACCGCCGGCATCGTAGCACAAGCCGCCGTTTCTTTCACCTTTACTGGGAGAAGCGGACAGGGTCCGGCGGGTGGGAGCTTTAGGAGAATGGGAGCGTGTGCCATGCCTGGAGCCCTGCGACAGGCATGTGTCGTAAAAACATACTTGTCGCAAGCTCCAGGCAGGGCGTGCCGAAAACAAGGAAGTCGGCCGTTATGAGTGTGCCATAGTCTCACGACTAATACCATTCACTTAATATTTGAGTTATGGTATACTGAGCGTCATCCACTCTCAGGAGGAGGGGG
>QZJI01000044.1 GCA_003599735.1 Dehalococcoidia bacterium
GGGCGTCACGATCGTCCCGATGGACCTGCTCGGCGACGGCGGCGAGGGCGTCGGGGCGTCGGTGAAGAACACGGTCTACTTCGAGGACGCGCGTGTCCCCGCGAAGAACCTGGTCGGCGGCGTGAACAACGGCTGGCAGGTGGCGAGCACGCACCTGGAGCTGGAGCACGGCGGTGGCGGCTCAATCGGCCGGAACAAGTGGTTTGGCCGCGCGGTCGAGTGGTCGAAGACGCAGCAGCGGAACGGGCGACCGTTGATTGAGGACGCTGACGCGCGTGACCGGCTGGCGGACATCTTCGTGATGACCGAGGTCAAGCGGCTGTTCGGCCTGCGGAACTACTGGATGAACCGGACGCACCAGAAGATGTCATACGAGGGCTCGCAGTCCTCGTACTACGGCAAGCTGACGGGCCTCGACATCACGACCAACCTGCAGGAATTGTTTGGTTCGGCGTCGCTGATCAGCGGCGGCGACTTCGACTTCTCCGACGGGACGCTGGACGCCTACCACCGGAGCGCGATCACCGCGCTGCACCCCGCCGGCACGGCGGACGTGCAGAAGGTGCTGATGGCGCGCCGCATGGGCCTGGGCCGCGACGAGGCGGAGGCCGCCGGCAAGACCGTCGAGTAATCATCGTGGGAGTCCGTCGCGCGATCGGTCGCGTGACAGACTTCTCAGGGGTGTACCCCACTGAGTTGAGCGGCAACCGCCGCTCGACTTTGTTCGCCCGCTAGTCTTTTGCCTTCTGACCGCCATGGACCTAACCGTGGTGGACGAGTCACATGATGTGCCGTCATGCGAAATGTTATCGAGCAAACCCTCACGTCAACTAGAAAGTGCATCCCCTAGCCAGTAGGATCAGGGCTGTACAAGAGCCGAGTACAGGGGGGTACAACGATGGACTTCGCTGATAGCCCGGAGCAGGCCGTCTTCCGCAAGGAAGTCGAAAGCTTCTTCGCGAAGAATTTCCCGGACGTGCTGACGGTTGGCGATAGCGACGACCCGTTTTCAGAAGGCGGTCCTGCCGCGCCAGGCGCCCGCGCCGACGCGATGAAGCAGTGGCGCGCCGCACTGGTCGAAAAAGGCTGGATCGCGCCCGCCTGGCCGAAGGAATACGGCGGGGCGAACCTCTCGCCGATGGAGCAGTTCATCCTGAACGAGACGATCGCGGAGCGCAGCGCCCCGCGCGTCGGTGTGCCCGATGTTGGTTCCACGATCATGGTGCACGGGACACCGGAGCAGAAGGCAGAGTTCCTGCCGCCGATGGTGCGCGGCGAGACGCGCTGGTGCCAGGGTTACTCGGAGCCGGGTTCCGGCTCCGACCTCGCCTCCCTGCAGACGCGGGCGATCCGCGATGGCGATGACTTCGTGGTGAACGGCCAGAAGATCTGGACCTCCGGCGCGCACCTGGCGAACATGATCTTTATGCTCGTGCGCACCGACCCGGAAGCGCCGAAGCACCGAGGCATCACCTACCTGCTGTCGCCGATGAACGTGCCTGGCATCGAGGTGCGCCCGCTCGTGCAGATGAGCGACGCACGCGGGTTCAACGAGACGTTCTTCGAGGACGTCCGTATCCCGGTGAAGAACGCGGTAGGCGAGATCAACCGGGGCTGGTATGTGGGTGCGACCCACCTCGACTTTGAGCGCTCTTCGATCGGCTCTGCGGTGGGCCAGCGGAAGATGCTGGACACGCTGAAGTCGTACTTGCTGAAGGAGCGGGACGCGAAGTCGGGCAAGACGCGGCTCGGCCAGGTGGACGCGCCGCGTCTGGAGTTCGCGGACCGGTACATCGAGGCGACCGTCGCGAAGACCTTGTCGCAGCGTGTGATCTCGATGCAGTCACGCGGCCTGATCCCGAACTACGAGGCGTCCATGACCAAGGTGTTCGCTACGGAGTTCAGCCAGCGGATCGCGCGCACCTCGACTAAGCTGCTGGGCCTCTACGGCGGCCTCCGTGACCGCGACAGCGACTACTCACCGATGAAGGGACGCTGGGCGACGATGTACCTCTCGACCGTCTCTTCGACGATCGCGGGCGGTACTTCAGAGATTCAGCGCAATGTCATCGCGACGCGCGGTCTGGGCCTGCCGCGCGGTTAGTCATAACGACATGACACATGGAACGGGCTCCCGTGAGGGAGCCCGTTCCAGTTCCAGGCCGAGAAATCGAGGGTGTTTGCTAGCCCTTCGTGCCGGTAAACGCCCCCGCCCCGAACGCGCCGAATTGCACCGTCCCGGCAACGGCGTCACCATTCACCGCCCCCGCGAAGTCGAGCTTCATCTCGCCCATCGCACCGTTAAACATGACGCTCCATTGCACGGCGGTGCCGTCCGAGGTGCCGTCGAAGATCGCCGTCTCTCCGGCCGACCCGACCATCGCCCCGCTGAGGGCGCCACCAGCCGCCGCCAGGCGCACAACCACGGGCCGCTCTCCCATAGGCGTTTGCAAGTTCAGGTTCCACGTCCCGTCGATGGCCATCGCATCCCTCGCGCTTCCTGTGGCGTACGGCGCCGTACACCAGTATGCGTTGAGCGTAACCCGCGCGCCGAGGCCGGAACAGGTGGGCAGGGCACCACGACCGTGGATTGCGCTACCGCCGCCGCTCAACTCGGTGGACGACGCGCAACCCCGACCACGTCTCATCGATGGCGCACACCTTGTTGTCGACGAGCCCGCGCGGCAGGCAGACTTCCCTCACCACGTCCTCGGTCATATCGGTCGGCACCTTCGCGGCTTTCTTCGGCCACGCGACCCAGACCGCGCCGCCCGGGAACACCGCTGCCCCCAACGTGTCGATGCGGGCCTCGAGGAGCGCGCGTCGTGTCGTGAACAGCACCACCACGTCCGCCGTCCCGCGCGCCGCGGTCCGTACCGTCACCCCGTCAGGCAGTGTGCCCAGCGTGGCGTCGAAGCCCTCGGGCGCGCCGAGGAGCATCACGCGGTGGCCGGACTTGATCCCGAGCTTCTGGACGAGTGGGGTGCCGGAGTAGCCAGCCATGGTCAGAGCATAATCGCGGCACGCGCGTTGCGGCGTCAGGACTCCGTCGATCGCTCTTCGATCGAATGGACGAGGGCGGCCCGTGTCTCGTCGTCGAGCAGTGTGGGCCTCCCGCCGGCGTCGAGCCAGACCTGTGCGGAGCTACCTTCAGCAACGATAGCGTTGTTCTCGCTACGGACGATCTCGTATCCGAGGATGAAGCTCCGGTTACCGACCTGTTGTGTCCATGTCCGCACGACAAGAGCGTCCCGGTGGTACGTCGGAGCCTTGTAGCGGCACGTCGTCTCGGCGAGAGTGAAGGGGCGGCTACGCTCTCCGGGAGGTCGAGGACGTTTCACGAGCCCGATCGCCACCAGGTGTTCGAGGCGCGCCTGCTCGAAATATTCAAAGTAGCGGGCGTTGTTGACGATCCCGTCCGCGTCCATGTCAGTGGATCGGACTCGGATGTCGATTTCGGTAATCACCAGCCGCACCCCCGTAGCACGCCAGCCAGTACCCCGCGGGGCATGCCCCCAACGTGCTCTGTGTTTATCGCATCAGCTGCGTGGGTGGCTTGACGCCGCGCACCTGGCACAGTCCCTGCGCCTCTACATCGAACGCTCGGTTGAACCGCGCGCGGTAGTTCTCCATCGCGATCGTGGCGACGAGCTCTACCAGTTGCGGTTCGTCGAAGTGTCTGCGGACCGCTTCAAACGTCGCATCGCTGACATCGGCGGGCGTGCGGCTCATCGCCTCGGCCAGCTCCAGCGCGGCGCTCTCCGCGGGTGTGAATAGGTCGCTCGTCCTGAACGAGTCGATGGCAGCGATCTTCTCATCCGACGCGCCAGCCGCGCTGCTCCCGGCAGCGTTTGTGTCCATTCAGAAGGGACAGCCCACCATGACCGCCGTGCGTAGGCAGACCAAAGCGCGCAGCTCTGCGCTCAAGAGTCCACTTTTTGCCGGCGCGGCGCCGAGGGCACGACTTGCCTCAAGGATCGGCGGTGCATACGCCTGGATACCAGTGGAGATAGGCGGCTGCCCAAGCCATCGCTCGCCCGCCTCAAGGACGGTGCGCAATTCCGGCGAGACTTCGTCCTTGGTTAGCGGCCGGATGCGGGGCATGCGCATCTCCTTCTGCTACACCCGCCGATGTCTCTGGGGCGCTGACGAGCATGCGGGAGAGTAACCGTCCGCATCTACGGAGGACAACACCGTGCGTGTCCCGGCTACGTCCTCGGGCACGTAGCCTGACGTACTACGACGTACTACAGAGTAATCGCCGCACGTGCCGCGCCGAACGCAGGGTCATCGCGGCGAAAATTGTCGGCGTCCACGCCTTCGATGGCGGCGAGGTGCCCCGCGAGCAACTGCGCCGGGACGATCTCCACGATCGGCGCTATCACCTCGCCCACATCCGGCACCGCGAGGTGGCACGCGCCGTCCGGCGCCGCCACTGGCGAAACCCACGCCACCTCGCACCCCAGCGTCCGCACGAATGCCGCAGCCTCGCGTGTCCGATCGAGTCCCGCTCCCGTACCGGTGAAGACAAGAAACGCATCGCTGCTCTCAACCTGCGCCTGCGGGCCGTGAAGGAACTGCTCGACCGCATGCCCTCGTGCGGGACGGCGTGCCGCCTCCGCGATCTTGATGGCGGCCTCGTGTGCGGACGGCTCGTGCGGGCCCGCGCCGAGCGACACCACCGTCCGTTTCGCGTGCCATGCCTCTGCGAGCGACGCGATCTCCGGCTCCAGTCCCAGCGCCGCTTCGACGGCGTGCGGGATGGCGTCGAGGTCGCCCGCGCAGCCGCTGCGGATTGCATCGGCGACGCGCGCCGTGAGGAACATCGCGGCCGTGTGCGAGACCGTGAACATCGCGCTCTGTTCGCGCGTGACGGTGCGGAGCACCGTCGTCCCCAGCGGCAGCGCACCCGCCTTGATCTCCGACTCGGTGCTGGTCACGAGGACGATCGGCGCGCGCTTTGTGCCGAGCAGATCGATGGCGGCTCGCGAGTATTGCTTTGTCCCGGAGTGCGTGAACACCATAGCGGCGTCGTCTGGCGTCAACTTCGGCGAGTACTGCACAAAATCTGCGCTGGACCACGCGCGCGCGTCGATGCCGGCGCTGGCCAGCAGGCTCGCCGCCACGCTCGCCGCGTTCCATGAAGTGCCGATGCCCACGCAGAACACGCGTCGCGCTCCGCCGAGCGTCTCCGCGGCCAGGTCGACCGGCTCGCTCGCCTGCAGCAGCCGCGTCAACTCCGCCGGCTGCCGCTGGATCGCCTCGTAGAGCCGGTACTCCTGGATGCGCCGGCTGCTCACGCGGCGACCGCCCAGCCGAGGATCCCCGTCGCGACCAGCAGCACGCCGAGCGCGACCGGCGCGACGGTCAGCCGGAACGACATTGGACGGTTGAGGCCGGAGAGCACTATCCATGTCACCAGCGAGAACGCCAGCAGCCCCGTCCCCGCGATCATAGCCAGCCGGTTCATGGTGTCGCTCATACCCGCAGGATACTGTCACCCGAGCCGGCGGGCTTCGCCGGAAGAGGAGGGCGTAATGGCCGGTTTGCAGGGGAGACGTGCGCTGGTGACGGGGGCCGGTTCCGGGATCGGTGTGGCGATGTCGCTGCGCCTCGCCCGCGATGGGGCCGCCGTGATGTGCGCCGACATCAACGAGGATGCCGCGCGCCGTACCGCCGCCCAGGTGGCGGAGGCCGGCGGCTTTGCCGAGGCGGTCCGGCTCGACGTGACCAGTGAGGACGAGGTACGTGACGTCATCGAGCGCACCATCGTGGCGTTCGGCGGGCTGGATGTCCTGATGAACAACGCCGGGATCGCTGGTGGCGACTGGGAACGCACCGTCGCTGTGAACCTGACTGGTGTCTACTACGGGCTGGTGCACGCCGCGCAGGCGATGGCGCTGCGCGGCGGAGGATCGATCGTCAACACTGCTTCCGTGGCGGGCTTGGTCGGGCTTGCCGGCATGCAGCCGCCGGCGGCGGACGCGCCCCCGCCCTCGTCCGGATACGTCGCGGCGAAGCACGGCGTCGTCGGGATGACGAAGCAGTTCGCCCTCGCCTATGCCGGCCGGGGCGTACGCGTGAACGCGATCTGCCCCGGCTACATCGACACGCCGCTGATCGCGGGCGTCACCAGCGTCGAGGCGGGCCGCGCCTTCCTCGAGTCCCTGCACCCGATGGGCCGCCTCGGGCGCGCGGAGGAGGTCGCCGCGGCCGCCGCCTTCCTCGCGAGTGACGACGCCTCCTTCATCACGGGAACCACCCTCACGGTCGACGGCGGTTACACCGCGCGGTGACGTTGCCGCCCTTCGAGGTGCGTTGGCTCGCTCCGGGCGATGAAGCGCTCGACGCACGGGTAATGCGCGAGGTGCTGGATTTGTCGATCGCGCGCGTGCCTTCGGCTTTGACGAGGTATGGGTGCTCACGGAGCCGGACGACGAGGCGGGGAATACCACCTATCGCTCCGTCGGGCCGCCATCGATCTATGAGACCTCATGTCACCGCACGGCCCGAATCTGGGGACTGAGGTCGCGGAACCATTTGTTGCCCTTGGTCGTTCGACATTCACACGCGTTGCGACAGCACGTATCCCGTATCGAGGTCCGCATGCGCAGCATCCGACCGGTCGGCCTCCTCGCGGGTTTTCTGTTTACCCTCTTTGTGGCCGTTGCCTGCGACGCTTCCAACGACAATGCCCCCACCGGGCAGACGGCGACGCCCGCCCCGACGGTGACCGCCTCGGTGGTTGCTTCGGTCACCGCCGAGACGGGTGGAGGTTCGAGCGCCCCCGGTTCTCCAGGAGGCGCGCCCGGGGCGCCGCCGGCATCGCCGACCTCGAAGCCCGCCGGGCCGGACACGTCCGTGAGCAGCACGCCCGGCCCGTCGGTCACCGCGACGGCGGTTCCGATTAGCGAGACTCCGGTCGCGGAGGCGGGGCGCACGCTCGTCCTCGCCCCCATCGAGAGTGTCCAGGTAGTCAGCACGAAGTCGATGCCCCCGCAGTATTCCTTGATCGTCGGCTCAGGCCTGCCGAGTGGCTGCGCGAAATACGCCGGCGCGACGGTCGAGTACCGCGGCGCGCAGATCATCGTGAAGGTCTACAACTCGATGCCTGCCGCACCCACCCCATGCACCGCGATCTACGGGTACACCACGCATAGCGTCCCGCTCGGCGCGCTCACGCCGGGCGTTGCCTATCGGATCCAGGTGAACGACCGGGCTCTCGACCTGGTCGCGCAGTAACCGGGACGTCTCGCGCGCCTACTCCGAGGGGCGACTATCATCGCGCCCGCGCAGACCTCGCTGGCTGCGACTGGGAGGAATGATGAGCGACCCCATAGCCGTCCCCGTGTCCGAACGCGACCCGCGAAAGCGGTACACCCCCGAGGGGTTCGAGGTGCCCGCCCCGTCCGAGCGTGACGTGCTCTACGACGTCGCGGACGGCATCGCCACCATCACCTTCAACCGTCCGCTCGTCCTGAACGCCGTCGACTGGTCGCTTACCTACCACTTCGGGCGCGCCATCATGCGCGCGGAGGCGGACGAGGCGGTGCGCGCCGTCATCGTGCGTGGCGCCGGGCGCACCTTCTGCGCCGGGGGCGACCTCCAGGGGTCGCAGCGCCCGGACGACCTCGAACCGATGAACATGCTGGACACCGTGCTGCGCATCTGGCGGATGCCGAAGCCGGTGATCGCCTCCGTGCAGGGCCACGCGCTCGGCCAGGGGATCGAGATCGCCGGGATGTGCGACTTCACCATCGCGGCGGAGGGCGCACAATTCGGCGAGATCCAGATCCGCCACGGCTTCCCGCCGCCCATGCTGGTCACGCCGTTTCTCATCGGTCCGAAGCACGCCAAAGAGCTGATGATGACTGGCAACGTCTTCGATGCGGAGACCGCGTTCCGCATGGGCCTCGTGAACCGCGTCGTGCCCCTCGGCCGGTTGGACGAAGAGACGAGGGCGTTCGCGGAGCGGCTCGTCAGCCTTCCGCCGACCACCGTCGCGCTGAACAAACTGCTGGTGAACCGCGTCCATGAACTCTCAGGCTTCATCGATGGCATGCAATGGCGCGACGACCCTGCCCTCAATGAACTCGCCAACGCTACCCGTGGCGACACCGTCTCCGCCGCCCGCCTCGACACGCTGCGCGAACAGGGCTGGGAAGCTTTCAAGCGCCAGCGCGACGAACACCACCGCTAGGCTCACTTCTTCCAGCGCGGCAGCCGAGGCAGTTCCTTTTTCATCGTCAGCCGCAGCTTCCCGGAGCCTGACTTCCGCGCCGCCGCGAACTCCTCGATCGACAGTGCGAGGAACTCGTCCACGGTTGAGGCGGGGTGGCGGAACGCGCCGCTGCCGTAGCAGATCGCGCAGTAGCGTTCCGTGTACGCGCCGTCCGCCTCCGTGCCGAAGTCGCTGTTGCGCCGCATGTTGAAGCCGCACGACTCGCAGTTCAGGTCCACGCGTCCGCGTGCGAACTCCGACATATACTCGCGGTTTCCGCCCCCGCCCTTCAGCGAAGGGGCGCCGCCCGTTGCGTCCTGCGTCATCGAAGCCCTCCTCCACCAGCGAGGTAGTACGTACAGCCTGTATGTATCTGATACACCTCGCGCGACGCGGGAGGCAAGCCCGTGCGGGTGTCCGGGGATGGGCGATCGAGAAAGCGGGGATGCCGTCTGAGTCATCCGCGACCGAATCACTCACCGACGCGGCACGCCAGCAACTCCCGGAGCAGGTCACGCATCGTCACGATCCCGGTGATCCCGCCGTCTTCCCCGACCACGGGCAACGCCGAGATCGAATGCGCGAGGAGTACCGCCGCGGCCTCTTCGAGTGGGGCGTCATGCCGGATCGTGTACATCGCGAACGTCGCGCAGGAGTAGACGGGGCGCTTCAGCGTGCCGTCGTCCCGCCGCGTCGCCGCCGGCCCGTCTGCCCACGGGGAAAGTGCGTGGTCGACATCGCGGTCCGAGACGATCGCGACGATCCGCCCTTGGTCTTCCAGCAGCAGGTGGTGGATACCGTGCTCGCGCATCACCACGCGCGCGTGGTGCAACGTGGCATCCGCACGGATGGTGACGAGGGGGCGCGACATCACCGAAGCGACAAGGGGCGAGCGCCCGGACTCATCGCCCGGGTGGTTCGATTCGTTCGAGTGGCTCGCATGCCACGCACGTACGGAAACCGGACTGTCTCCGTCCATCGCTTCGCTCCGTCCCGCCAACCGTGATTATCGACAGGCGGAGGCGCAGAGAGAGGGGGCAGGCCGCTACGTGGATGGAGCAGATTCCGGAGGCGTCGAGGTGGGCGGGGTGACCTCCGCCGCGGGACGGAAGATCAGGGAGCGGTAATAGAGGAGTTCATTCACGCTCTCGCGGATGTCCTCCATCGCCTGGTGCGTCTGCTTCTTCTCGGCAGGCGGCAGCGCCGGATACCAGCGGCGTACCAGTTCCTTCACGGTGGAGACGTCCACATTCCGGTAGTGCAGGAACGCCTCGATTTTCGGCATCTCCCGGCGGAGGAACCGGCGGTCCTGCGCGATCGAGTTGCCGGCCAACGGGGAGGTGCCCTTCAACAGCCACTTTCGCAGGAAGAGCAGCGTCTGCCGCTCTGCCTCGGCGATCGTGACGCCCTCGTCCCGGATGCGGTCGAGGAGCCCGGACCCGGTGTGCGTTTTGACGTTCCAGGTATCCATCCGCGAGAGTTCGGCCTCCGTCCGCGCGATCGCGAGGCACGGCCCCTCCGCGAGGATGTTGAGGTCGCGGTCCGTCACGAGCGTTGCGATTTCGATGATGACGTTGCGCTCCGGATCGAGCCCCGTCATTTCGAGGTCGATCCACGCGAGGTGGGTGGGGTCACGCCGGCTGGTGGGGCTCACGCCCCCAGACTACCTCCGTGCTGCCCCTGCGACGACCGGGCGAGAGGCGGCTGCGCGAGGCCCGGTGTACCGTTTTCAGATGCGGATGTTTCATATGCGCCGGCCGTTGATCTGGGGATCCGTCCCCGCACGCCTCCTCACGGGCGGCGGCGTCCTTGTACTCGCGGTACTCGCGTTGGCACTTTCAGGTTGTGGAGATGGGGACAGCAAGCCTGTGTCCGGTGTATCGACCGCGCCCGCTCCGGCTACCGCGGCGGTGGAGAAGGGGGATCGGATGGTCAAGAACGGCGACACGGTCTCCGTCCACTACCGCGGGACGCTGGATGACGGCACCGAGTTCGACTCCTCGAAGGGCCGCGAGCCGCTCTCGTTCACGGTCGGTTCCGGGCAGGTCATCTCCGGCTTTGACGAGGCCGTGATGGGGCTGAAGGTGGGAGACAAAAATAAAGTCAGGCTGGAGCCAGCCAAGGCCTATGGAGAGCGCCGCGAGGACATGGTGGTTACGGTCCCCGCTGCCCAGGCGCCAGCAGGCCTCAAAGCGGGCGACCGAGTGCAGATTGGCGGTGCGCCCGCCGTCGTCACGAAGGTCGACGCCACCGGCGTCACGGTGGACGCGAACCACGCGCTCGCCGGCAAGGCGCTGACCTTTGAGGTCGAACTCGTCAGCATCAAGTAGCCCCCCGTACCTCCAAGACAACAGGACGGGCCCGCATAGCGGGCCCGTCCTCTGTGCGTCCGTAGCGTCGAGGCTAGATTGGGAGGTCGCTGTCCTCGACGCCGCTGCTTCGGTAGACCGAGCGGATCGCCTCTTTGAGGTCGTCCAGACTGGTGTATTTCCGGTCAGGAAGCGATTTGAAGACGATCGCGACCTCGCGGTCGACGCCCCCCTTGTCGCGGCCCGCGTTCAGGATCGCGGCACGTGACATCGGGAAGTGGAAGCCGCGGAAGGCGTTCTCGTAGTCGGCTTTACCGGCGTGCGGTTTCTGCATTCGTCCACCCCTTCGCGCCGCATCCTACCCAGTCCACGCGGTATGCGCTGCCCTCGGCGAGCCGCTCGGCGGATCAGGCGACGGCGTCCGGGGCGTGGGGGGCGGGGGCGGGCGGTCCGCCAGCGCCGTCCTGCCATGCAATCTGGTAGCGCACCGTCGCGTAGTCGATGGTGGCGCGGGCACGCTCACGCCACGCTTCCAGCGCCTCCTCGTGAGTCCCGAACGGGCCGAGGGCGGGTGCGGGCTCTAGCAGCACGCGGAAGGTGGTGTCGGCGTACCGACCACCAGTGACATAATACGGCACATACACCTCTCTTAGGTCTTAGGCCGGTTCCCGCGCCGTTGTCGCTCCGGGCCGTGAAACCATCATCGGACGTCACGGTCCGGAGTGGGAGAGGGTCTGACCGGGCTGACTCCGGTGTTACGCTAGCAGCCGACGTTGAGGGGGACTGATGCCGCTGTACGAGTACTTCTGCGAGCCGTGTAACGGGGTGTTTGAACTCCTGCGCCCGGCGAAGGATGCCTCCAAACCCCAGCCCTGTCCCCAATGCGACGAGGATGCCAAGCGCATCGTCAGCAAGCAATGGTCCGCGTTCACCTTCCGCGAAGGCTTCCCGCGCCGGCTCCCGGACGACGGTGGCTACTGGCACCTCGGCCACAAGGTGTCGCAGCCGATCCTGGGGTTCACGAGCGGCGTCGAGCATCCCGAGGTCCGCAGCACGCTGCCGGACTACGCGCCGCCCACGGTCGACGAGATCGAGCAGTTTGAGTTCCGCCAGGAGGTCAAGGCGGAGATCAACCGCGAGGCGGGCGCGCTCATGGTCAACGAGGCTGTTGAGTCGCGCGACTCGTTCTTCAAAGCACGCTTGCAGAAGACCCGAGGCACGCGCAAGCAAGAGGCGGCGAAGAAGCGCGCCGCGGAGACCGTACAGCGTGTGAAACGTCAGGCGAGCGACGGCTCCACCGGAAGTTAGTCCGCACCGCTGAGGCCGATCATTCGACGCACCGCTTCGCCCATCGGCGTGACGTCAGGCTCGGACTGGTCCTCGCCCGGCTCCGGGTCGGGCGCCGGTTCTTCGCCCTGCAGCAGCGAAACGAGCGAACCCCGCACCACGCGAGCGCGTGTTCGTCGTAACCGCCTTCCAGGCACACCTCAGATGTGAGGGACAGGGTGGGGCGTCAGGTGCTCACGCGGGCACGATAGAGGCGAGGACGCCCCGTGACGAGGCTTATACTTCGTCGGTTCACTCACAGTATGTGCAGTATGTGCGGAGGGAAAACACGATGGAATACCGCAACCTGGGCCACTCCGGCCTGCAGGTTTCAGTCGTCGGGCTGGGCACCAACAACTTCGGCGGGCGCATGGACGCCGCAGCCACAGCCAATGTGGTGGACGCGTGCCTGGACCACGGCATCACGCTGTTCGACACCGCCGATGTCTACGGCGGACAGGGAAAGTCCGAGGAATACCTGGGTAAGGCGCTCCAGGGCGGCAAGCGCGAGAAGGCGATTGTCGCCACTAAGTTTGGTATGAAGATGGGCGAGGGCCCGCATACCTCAGGTGGATCGCGGAAATACATCATGGCCGCGGTGGACGCCTCCTTGAAGCGGCTGGGCACGGATTACATCGACCTGTACCAGATCCACCGGCCGGACCCGACGACGCCGCTGGAAGAGACGATGCGCGCGCTGGACGACCTCGTCCGTGATGGCAAGGTGCGCTACCTCGGCAACTCCAACTTCGCCGGGTGGCAGATCGCTGATGCGCACCACATCGCGAAGCGGGAGCACCTGACGCCGTTTATCTCGGCGCAGAACGAGTACTCGCTGCTTACCCGTGGCGTTGAGCACGAGGTCGCCCCGGCGGCGACGGCGTTCGGCCTCGGCATCCTGCCGTTCTTTCCGCTCGCCAGCGGCCTGCTCACCGGCAAGTACCGCCGAGGCGAGGCAGCCCCCGCGGGCACGCGTCTGGCCGCCGGCCCTGCCGGACAGCGCGCGCTCACCGACTCGAACTTCGACATCGTGGAAAAGCTTGAGGAGTACGCGCAGGCACACGGGCACACGCTGCTCGAACTCGCCTTCTCATGGCTCGCCTCAAAGCCGTACGTTGGCTCCGTGATCGCGGGTGCGACCAAGCCGGAGCAGGTCGCGGCCAACGCCGCTGCCGCTTCCTGGAAGCTCTCCGCTGAAGAGATGGCAGAGGTCGACGCGATCGCGAAGCGGTAGCGTCGGTCGGAGGACGGATACCAGACGCCGCCTTCAAGGCGGCGTCCATGCGTGTGGGCAAGTCGAAGGGGTGTGAGATGGCGCGAAAGATCCTTGAAGGGGTGCGGGTTGTCGACTTCACCCGCGTCGTCGCCGGACCGTATTGCACGCGGATGCTTGCCGACATGGGCGCGTCCGTCGTGAAGGTGGACGCGCCATTCGAAGCCGGCGGTAAGCCTGTCCGCGCCAATGGCAGCGTCCAGAACAACCTGGGCAAGCGTTCGATCGCGCTCGACCTCAAGCATCCCGACGGTCGGGAGGTCGCGCGACGCCTGATCGCGGCAGCCGATGTCGTCGTGGAGAACTTCGCGCCCGGTGTCATGGGGCGGCTGGGTCTCGGCTATACCGAGGTCTCCGTCTCCAACCCACGGCTCGTGTACGCTTCGATCTCCGGCTTCGGGCAGAGCGGCACGTCTAGCCATCGACGCGCATACGGCGCGACGGCGCACGCGGAGGCAGGATGGCTGTGGGTGCAGCAGCAAGCGCAGCGCGCGCCAGAGCCGTTCGCACCGGGGATCACGGTCGCCGATCTGGTCACGGGCTCGACGGCGTTCTCCGGCATCCTCGCCGTGCTATACGACCGTGAGCGCACGGGCCGCGGCCAATGGGTCGACACCACGCTGATGGACTGCCAGCTACACACCCTGAGCGAAGTCGCCGGGCCCGCCCTCAACGGCGCGCCCGTCGAGGCGTGGCAGCCGTTCCGGCATCCCGTCCACCGCACCCGCGACGGACGCCACCTCACCATTAACGTCGGTGAGGCCCACAACTGGGCGCGCCTCGCCGCCGCGCTCGGACACGAGGGTGAACTGATGCCGTCCGCGCCAGTCGAGGCGAACGCCCGGATCGGTGCCTGGGTCGCCGCGTTCGACGCCGCTGAGGCCGTGCGCCGTCTCGACGTCGCCGGTGCGCCGTACGGCCTCACGATGACGATGCACGAGGCCGTGGCCCACCCGTACTTCGCGGAGCGCGGCATGATCGCGGAGGTGGACGACCCGTTGGACGGCCGGGTGCGTGCCATCGATTCGGCGCTCTTCTTCTCGGACGCCGAGAGCACGGCCGCCGGCGCCGCGCCGCTGGCAGGGCAGCACACAAGCGCGATCCTTGCGGAGTGTGGTTACGTGCCGGACGCGGTCGCGGCGCTGCTCGCCGCGGGTGCGGCACAGGAGCAAGCGACGCCCGCGTAGCGAGTGGCTACTGGTAGATGATCAGGTCGGGAGGCTTCGGCATGGCCTGGATCTGCTCCGGGGTCAGTAGTGGTATGTCCCAGCGGAAGAAGAGCTTGAAGCCCGGACGCGGCGCGTAGGGCGCGCGCGCGTACGCTTCGTACCCGCTCAACTTCGCGCCCTGATAGCCCCAACCGTCCATGTCGATGACGAGGTCGACGCTGGGGTACGCCGCCATGCGGTACGGGTCCAGGATCATGTCCCAGCGAAACTGGTGTACCACCAGTGTCTTCGGGGGCAGGTTGTGCGTGCGGACCAGGTCGCTCAGATACTGCTGCACTGCGTTGACCTCGTCGCCCGTGACGCTGCCGATCGCCTGCCCCGGCGGGTCGCCCTTGCGGGTCGTCGCGAACTCCGGGTCGAGGGCGACGTGGACATTTGGCAGCAGCAGCGCCTCCTCGTAACCACGCACCTCGGCCAGCGGGTTCGACCAGCCGATCTGAATGTCGAGGATGAGCAGACCGCCCTGCGCGGCGGCGGCGGCAGCGTACTCGTGCACCGTACTGAGCGGGAGCCGTCCGAGGTAGGTCCCGTCGAACCCGGGGCTGGCCTGCGCCACCGCGGTGATAAGGTGGAGCGCCGGCGTCACGGTGCGGTCGCCGTTCAGCGCGTCGTATGCGGCCGCCTGCGCGACGGCCTGCCGCATCGCCTCGTCCGGTGTGTACTCGCCGAGGATCCCCATCGTCGGCACGTTTGGGAATCCGTAGTACGAAACGACCTGGCCCGTGGCGAAGATTGACGCGCCCTCGTTGGCCGGTGGCAGGCTCCAGGCGACCGGGGTGCTGCTCAGGATC
>QZJI01000026.1 GCA_003599735.1 Dehalococcoidia bacterium
CACCCGCGCTCGCCCGCCTCGAATCCGCGGCGCCCGTCCTCGACCGCGCGCCGTTCCGCGCGACCGGGACACTCGCGCCCCCGACGGCTGGCCGGCCCGCGACACGCGTCGCGCTCCTCCTCGGCTGTGTGCAGGGCGAGATCTATCCGCAGGTCCATGAGGCGACGGTGCGCGTGCTTCAGCACGCGGGTTGCGAGGTCGTCGCGCCGGAGGGGCAGGGGTGCTGCGGAGCGTTGCACTCGCACGCGGGGGACGCGGAGACGGCACGCGCACTCGCCCGCCGCAATATCGCTGCCTTCGAGCGCGCCGGTGTCGAGGCCGTGATCGTGAACGCCGCGGGGTGCGGGGCGGCGATGAAAGAATACGGCCACCTGCTGCGCCACGACCGAGTCTGGGGGGCGCGCGCGGCACGGTTCTCCGAGGGTGTACGAGATGTCCTCGAATTCGTCGCGACGCGAGACTTCGCGGGCGGCCTCGGGCGGGTGGAGCGCACCGTGACGCTGCAGGACGCCTGCCACCTGGCGCACGCCCAGCGCATCCGCGAGGCGCCACGGGCGATTTTGCGCGCGATCCCGGGCCTGCGTCTCGTGGAAATGCGGACGCCGGATCGGTGCTGCGGCTCGGCCGGCCTCTACTCCGTGGTGCAGCCAGCGATGTCCGCGACGATCCTCGAAGCGAAGATGACGGAGATCGCCTCGACCGGCGCGGGCGTGATCTGCACCTCGAACCCTGGCTGCGCGATGCAGATCGAGGCGGGCGTCCGCCGCACGGGGCTGGACGCGGAGGTGCGGCACGTCATCGAGATCCTGGACGAGGCGATCCGGGCCAGGCGCTAGCGGTCAGCCATCTGAGGCTACACGCCTCGCTGACATCAAAACCGGCTTCGGCTGCACCGTGCCGGACTCCAGCACATCGAGGAAGGCGGCGACGGCGGTCGCGTCCCACTGGAATCCCGCGCCGTCGCGGAGGATCCGCAGCGCCTCGTCATGCGTCCACGGGCGATCACGGTACGGGCGTTCCTCGGTCATCGCGTCGTAGGCGTCCGCCACCGAGATGACGCGTGACCAGAGCGGGATGTTCGTCCCCGCCAGTCCGTCCGGGTAGCCCGTGCCATCCCACCGCTCGTGATGGTGCCGGACAGCCTCGGCGACCTGGGCCGGTACGGTGCGCATTCGACTGGCAAGTTCCCCGCCGCGTGTCGCGTGCAGCTGCATCTGCGACGCCTCGATCGGTTCCAACCGTCCCGGTTTCAAGTAGATCGCGTCCGCGATGGCGATCTTTCCCAGATCATGAATACGTGCTGCGAATTCGAGTTGCTCCAGGTCGTCACCCGAGATCCCCAGGCGGGCGCCGATCTGGCGCGCGTAGCGGCCTACGCGATCTCCGTGGTTCCGGAGGAACGGGTAACGGATCTCCACCGTCTCGGCGATCGAGGTCAGCAGGTCGCGCTCCGAGTTCAGGCGGCGTCGCTCGTGGCCATCCACCTCGGTCTGCAGCCGGTGGCGTGTCTCCTCGATCGTGCGCGCCCAGTCGCCGAGGGCATCGATCTCGTCTCGTTTCGCTGTGTCGCCCGCGTTCATCGCGGGCAGGCCAGCGTGACCGTACGCCAGCCTGATGCGGCGAAGGAACAGGAAGTCCATCGCGAACGCCGCCATCACCGCGATGACCACCACACCGATCGCCTGGTACCGCTGGCGCTCCATCTGGTCGAAGACGACCGCGAACACCGACCGCTCCGGGTGACCGGCGACGAGGGCAAGCCCCGTGCGGCCGACCGGGCTACAGGTCCATGCCGTCCCGTCCGCGATCAGAACTGGACACGGTGCGCCGGTCGCCAACGACCGGGACACCACATCCTGCACGCTGGATGGAAGCGCCGGCACCTCCTGATCCCCAAGTTCAAACCGGCCGCCGTCACCCCCCATCACTACGATCCGCTCGCTGCGCGTCACGGGACGGACCGGCTGAACCACCTCGGACACATCCACCGCCGCCACAACCACCCCGAAAATACTGCCCCGACTGCGGAGCGCATGCGCAACAACAAGCGTGGGGCGATTGGAGAACGCTCCGACCAGCGGGCCGCCCACCTGATCCTCGCCCGTCGTCAGCACATTCTGGAAATAGGCGCGCTGGCGGATCACGTCAGGCTGATCACGGGTCTCCGGCACCGTGGTGCACTTGAGATTCCCGCTGACGGTCAACACGTTCAGCCGCTGGTAGGGACGCTGCGGATCGCGGCTCATCGCCTCGCACAGTCCACCGAGGTCGACCCCAGACGCCACGATCGAGTCGGCGGACAGGACGCTGCCCTGGATGGTGGCGATCCGGGTCGACAGGCTGGCGGCAGCCGCCGCGGTGCTGGCCTGGAATTCGCGGGCGGCGAGATTCCGTGCCGCACCATCCGCGCCCGGGCTCACAAACGGCAGGGCGAACAGGACGATGCCGGCTGAGATTGCGATGAGCAGATGCGCCCGCATACGAAGCGGGGAATTGAGCGCGCGCAGCAGGCGGTGCCGGGGTCGCCCGCTCATCCCTGCTGGCCCAGAGACAGACACCGTGGCCATTTCGCACGTCCATGGGCCGGCGCCGAACCGCGACCAACGGCGCAAGCGGCTCGCACGAATGATACGTCAGAAATAACGCGTTAGATTGCAGCCAATCTGACAAAATCCAAATGTCAGATTCGACCGCTCAGGCGGGAGCGGACCAGTCGCGTGCCAGATACCCGGTGTTGAAGTCGTAGGCATCCGCCGCGTAGCCCGTGATGCCTTTCGCGATCGAGATGGCCTCGCCGGGCGCGTATATGGGGAGCATCGCCGGGACATCGTCCAGCAGGAGGCGCTGCGCCTCGCGTGACTTTTGCGCGCGCACCGCCGGGTCGAACTGACGCAGGGCTTCGAGGACGGCGGCGTCGTAGACAGGGTTCGAGTAGCCCCAGAGCGAGAACCGCCCGTCCAATCCGCCGCTCTGGTGCAACCGCAGGCCCAGGTCCGGCGTTTCCAGGTTCGTCAGCTCCACCAGCGTCGCCTCGAAGTCGCCCGCCGCGAGCGTCGTCTGCCATGCGGCGAACGCCATGCTTTGCATCCGCGGCGCGAAGCCCGCGCGCGTGAGCGACTCGCCTACCGACTTCACCAGCGGCAGCATCGCCGGGATGTCCGGGTGGACGACGGTGAACGCGAGGCCCTCGTGCCCGGCGGCCCGCAGCAGCCGCGCCGACTCCTCCGGGCGATACTGGAACAGCGCATGCGCGTTGAGGTCGTCCTCGGGCAGCGCGTCCGCGGCATGCGCTGGCCCGACCGGCCCCGTGGGGAACGCGTTGTCCACTTGACGCAGCGCCGCGCGGTCGATGGCGAGCGAGAGCGCGCGGCGCACCCGCTGGTCCTGGAACGCCGGCACGGCACGCACCTCGCGCCCGTCTTTGCGCGCGACCATCGACAACCCGAGGCCGCGCATCCGCATGGCAGGGCGGCGGGCCAGCACGCGCCCGTCACGGCCTCCACCGATGAGGACGCCCGGCTCGTCCTGGTGCCGGCGCACGTCGATGTCCCCGCGCGCGAACGCGAGGTCGAGGTCGCGCTCCAATCCCGCCCCGGTCACGGTGATCTGGGCCAGCCGGGGGGCGGCGGCGTCCTTCAGCAGCGGGTTCGCGGACAGGCGCAACATGGCGCCCTCGAGCGCCGCCGGGACGAAGGCTCCAGCGCCGACGCGTTCGTTGAGGCCAGGGTAGGTGGCATCACTCGTGACCGCTCCGGAGGACGCGCCGAGCAGTTCGAAAAGCAGCGCAAACGGCGCGCGCAGCCGGAGCACCACGTGCCCCTTGTCCGGCGCTTCCACGCGTTCGATCACCTGCGAGAAGAGCGGGATACCCTCCGCCGCACGCCGTTCAAATGAAGCCTTCACCGCTTCGGAGGTGACGGGGCGCGGCTGGTTGTTGCCCTGCACATGAAACCGGGCACGATCGTCCAGGCTGAAGCGCAGGACCGCCGGCTCCGGCCGCTCCACCTCGGTCGCCAGGTCGCCGTATATGAAGCCGGTGCGCGGGTCGACGGCGACCAGACGCGCATGCACCAGCAGCGACTCCAGGTCGGTAAGTGCCGGCGCATCCGGCGCGCCGGAACGCACGATGCCCAAACGCAGCGTGCCGGCCGTGTCGCGCTTCTCTTTCGGGAAGACGCGCTCCCGCACTTTCGGGACGGCGCCGCCCGTCTCGGTGGACGGCTTGCCAGAACAACCGCCGAGGAACATCGCGAGGCTCGCGCCCGCCACCAGACACGCGCCACCGCCGATGAACCGCCGGCGCGTCGTACGTACGGTGCGGACAGGCGTCATGGGCGTGGACACGCCGGGAGAGCGATTGCCGTCATGAGGGCATCCTGTCCGCGTCCTGGCCGCCTGCGGTGCGCGGGTGGGTCGTCAGGATCGTACGCATCGGCGCGCCAACGCGGCAAACCTGTGGAATACCGCGCGATTAACGGGGCCGCCCGGTAGGATGGACGGATGTCCACTGACCGCGCAGGAGATGTACTCGGGGGACCGGCGGACGTGTCGCGTCCGTCGAACCCGTGGCCGCGCATCCTCGCGTTCGCCCTCGTGGTCGGGATCGGGATCGGGCTCGCGGCGGTGTGCGTCGTGTCGTTCGCGTCGCCCCCGCCACGCGAGATACGGGTGCCGGTCGCCAACCTGCAGCCGGGGGCGCCCGTGTTCACTCCCATCACCACGTTCGGAAACGACCGGCAGCAGCGCACGTACGGCGTCTGGATGGGCCTCGACATGAACGGCCGGACCGTCGCGCTGCTCTCCCGCTCCGCCGCCTCTGGCTGCCATGTCCGCTGGGATGCCACGGCGAAGGCCGGCACGGTGACGGGCGTCTACGTGGACCCATGCGGCGCGGGACGCTGGTCGCTGAACGGCCGCGTGTTGGAGACGACAGCCACGAAAGACATGGATGAGTTCCGCACCCGGCGTGACGGCGATCAGGTGATCGTGGACATCACCCGCGTGCTGCTCGGCACCTGCCGCACCGAGAGCCTCACCGGCTGCTCGCGTGAGGGCGCCCCGCTGGAGCGGGCTGTCCCGAAGGGCGCGTTGCCGCTCGACTTCGCGACGAACTAACGCGCCGCTACCAGATCCCGAGCGCCATCTTCACGTCTTCGGACGCCATCGTGCGCGGGTCCCAGGGCGGGTTCCACACGAGGTTCACCTCGACATCTTCGACGCCGGGCGTCTGCATCAGCTTGTGGTAGATCATCCCCTGCAGCATCGGCCCCACGGGGCACGCGGGCGAGGTGAGCGTCATGTCGACCGTCACCATCCCCTCAGGGTCGACCTCCACCCCGTAGATGAGGCCCAGCTCGGTGATGCTCATCCGGAGCTCGGGGTCCTCGACGGTGTCGAGGACGGCACGCACGGCCTCCTCGGTCGGCGGGCCGGGATCAACTTCGTCGATTTCGGTCGTCTGCTGTTCTTCCGCCATCACCGGCTCCCGTCATCCGTCGTCACGCTGCCGCCGCCTTCGGCGATCGCCTGCGCGAGTGTTTTCCATGCGAGCGAGGCGCACTTCACGCGCGCCGGGAACTTCGCGACACCCGCCAGCGCAGCGATGTCGTCGAAGCCCTCGATGTCGGGCGCTTCGCCCGTCAGCATCATCTGCTGGAACGCCTCGACGCCCCGGAGGGCGGCGGCGGCGTCCCGCCCCTTCACATACTCCGTCATCATGCTGGCCGAGGCCTGCGAGATGGAGCAGCCCTGGCCGCTGAAGGAGATCGCCTCCACCACGCCGTCGACCAGCGCCACGTCGATGCGCACCTGGTCGCCGCAGAGCGGGTTCGCGCCGTCGGCGGAGCAGGTCGGCTCGATGGTGGTGCCGTGGTTCCTCGGCTGCCGGTAGTGGTCGAGGATGATCTCGCGGTAGAGGTCTTCCATGAGGCCGGGCTCCGCCATCGCGACCTCCTTGCTACTTCCGCACGCCGAAGAACCGGCTGACCTCTTCGAGGCCGGACGCGAGCGCGTCCACCTCGTCGGTCGTGTTGTAGATATAGAAGGAGGCGCGCGCCGTGGCGGGCACGTTCAGGGCGAGCATCACCGGCTGCGCGCAGTGGTGGCCCGTCCGGATCGCCACGCCCTTCGTGTCCAGCACCTGTCCGATGTCGTGCGGGTGGACGCCTTCGAGCGCGAAGGAGATGACGCCGCCCCGACGCTCCGCGTCCGGCACGCCGAAGATCGAGACGCCGGGCACGTCCGCCAGCCGGCGCAGCGCGTAGTCCGTGATCGCGCGCTCGTGCTGGCGGACCGCGTCCATGCCGAGCGCCGAGAGGTAGTCGACCGCCGCGCCGAGGGCGACCGCGTCGCCGACGTTCGGCGTGCCGGCCTCGAATTTCGCGGGCACGTCCGCCCAGGTCGAGCGCTCCATGGAGACGGTGAGGATCATGTCGCCGCCGCCCATGAACGGGTCCATCGATTCCAGGAGAGGCAGGCGGCCCCACAGGATGCCGATGCCGAACGGCGCCAGCATCTTGTGGCCGCTGAAGGCAAGGAAGTCGACCCCGAGCGTCCGCACGTCCACCGGCATGTGCGGCACGGACTGCGCCCCGTCCACAAGGACGAGCGCCCCGACCGCCTTCGCGCGCGCCACGATGGCGTCGAGCGGGACGATCGTGCCGAGCGCGTTCGACATCGCGGTGAGCGAGACAAGGCGAGTGCGGCCGGTGATGATCGACCGCGCGGCGTCAAGGTCGAGCGTGCCGTCGGGCAGCATCGGGATGTACTTCAGCGTGATGCCGCGCTCGTCGCGCAGCATCTGCCACGGGACGATGTTCGAGTGGTGCTCGATCTCCGAGATCACCACCTCGTCGCCGGGCTGGAGGAACTTCCGCGCCCAGCCATGCGCCACAAGGTTGATCGACTCGGTCGTGTTGCGGGTGAAGATGATCTCGCGCGGGTCGGCCGCGCCGATGAAGCGGGCCACCTTCGCACGGGCCTGCTCGTACAGGTCGGTCGCCTCGACGGAGAGGGTATGGACGCCGCGGTGAATGTTGGCGTTGTGGTCGCGGTAGAACCTTGTGATCTCCGCCAGCACCTGCACCGGCCGCTGGCTCGTCGCCGCGTTGTCGAGGTAGACCAGCCGCGCGCCGGAGGCGACCTCCCGCTTCAGGATCGGGAAGTCGCGGCGGATCCGTGCGATGTCGTACGGCAGCCGTTCCACCGCCGGCAGATCGGCGAGCGAGGTCACGAGGCGGCCCCGTCCGGGCAGTCGATGTAGACCTGGTCGCCGTCTACGGTCACCTCGTACGCCCGCACGCCGCGGACGGCCGGGAGGCTGAGCACGCGGCCGGTCTTCGCGTCGAACGCCGCGCCATGGCGCGGGCAGATGACCCGGCCGTTGCGCAGCTGGCCTTCGCCCAGCGGTCCGTTGTCGTGCGTGCAACGGTTGTCGATCGCGTAGAGCGTCCCGTCCAGGTTCGAGACCGCGAGCGAGCGCGCCCCACACTGGACGACGCGGACCTCCCCGGTGGGGATGTCCGATGCGGCGGCGACGCGCTCTTTCGCCATCAGGCGGCTACCTACTCCAGCTCGGCCGTCGCCAGCTTCTCGCGCAGCGCGCTCTCCAGTTCCTCGACGAGCCCGGGGGCGTCGAGGCCGGAGATGACGGACTGGAAGAAGCCGGTGACCAGCAGCACCAGCGACTGGCGCATGTCCAGTCCGCGGCTCTGGAGGTAGAAGAGCGCATCCTGGTCGACCGGGCCGACGGTCGCCCCGTGGCCGCAGCGGATCACCTCGTTCGTGAGGATCTCGAGGACCGGGTCGGCGTCCGCCTTGGCACGGGGGGAGAGCAGCAGATTGCGATTCTCCTGGTTGGCGGAGGCGCCGATCGCCGTCGGCTCCACGCGGGTCACACCGTAGTAGACGGAGCGGGACGCGCCCGCGAGCGCCGTCTTGATCTCCACCTCGGACGAGGACTTCTTGCCGATCAACTCCTGCAGCGTGACGAAGTCGAAGTGCTGCTCCGTGTCGCCGACGGCGACGCCGCGGATGGTGGAGGTCGAACCCTCACCCTCCATCAGCGCCTCGACCGTCTGCTTCACGATGTGGCCACCGAGGACGATCGACCCAACCTGGACGTCCGCGCCGCGCCCGATCCTGGCGCGCAGCGTGGTGAATTCCTGGGTGACCGCGCCCCACCGCGTGTCGATGAGCAGCCGCACGCGGCTGTCCGCCTGAGCGACGACCTCGATGACCCCCGCCGCCAGCAGTGGCGCGGCAGCCGAGGAGGTACGCAGGATGATCGAGACCTCGCTCGCGGGCTCCGCGACGATCAGGATGCGCGGGAAGATCGCCCCCTCATGCCCCTCCACGGCGACGGTGACCGGCGCGGCAAACGCCTGACCGCGCGGCGCGTGGACCAGCACGCCCTCGCGCCACTGCGCGGCGTTGGCCGCCGTGAACTTGCCCTCGGTGCCCGGCACCACGGAGCCGAGGTGCTCACGCACCACCTCGCCGTGCGAGGCGAGGGCCGCCGCGAGCGAGCCGGCGAAACCGCCCGCCGGGGCCACGCCGGTCACGCGCGGCGCAAACGCCGCGTCCGGCGCGAAGGCCTCGATGTCGAGCGCGGAGACGTCCGTGTACTTCCACGGGCGAAGCGCCGGCGACGGCATCGAGGTCGCCGTGAAGGCACGGGCGGCCTCGGCGCGCGCCTCGACGAGCCAGGCCGGCTCGCCACGGCCACGCGCCGCCTCGCGGGCGGCCGTCTCCGAGTAGGTCGCGGTGGAAGTCGCCACTAGCCCACCGAGCCTTCCATTTGCAACTCGATCAGGCGGTTGAGCTCGATCGCGTACTCCATCGGGAGTTCCTTCACGATCGGTTCCACGAAGCCGTTCACGACCATCTTCGCGGCGTCCTCTTCCTTGATGCCGCGCGACATCAGGTAGAAGAGCTGGTCCTCGCCCAGTTTGGAGACCGAGGCCTCGTGGCCGATGTTCACGCGTTCCTCGTCCACCTCCATGGTCGGGTAGGTGTCCGAGCGCGAGAGCGTGTCGAGCAGGAGCGCGTCGCAGCGGACGGTGCTGCTGGAGTTCTCCGCCCCTTCGTAGACCTTCAGCAGGCCGCGGTAGGAGGTGCGGCCGGCGCCGCGCGAGACCGACTTGGAGACGATGGCGCTGGTGGTGTTCGGGGCGACGTGGACGACCTTGCCGCCCGCGTCCTGGTGCTGGCCATCACCGGCGAAGGCGAGCGAGAGGATTTCGCCGTGCGCCCGCTCGCCCATCAGGTAGATGGAGGGGTACTTCATCGTCAGCTTCGAGCCGATGTTGCCGTCGACCCACTCCATGATCGCGTCTTCGTAGGCGTAGGCGCGCTTCGTGACGAGGTTGAAGACGTTGTTCGACCAGTTCTGGATCGTGGAGTAGCGGACGCGGGCGCCCTTCTTCACGACGATCTCGACGACGGCCGAGTGCAACGCGTCCGTGCTGTAGATAGGGGCCGTGCAGCCCTCCACGTAATGTACCTGCGAGCCCTCGTCCGCGATGATCAGCGTGCGCTCGAACTGGCCCATGTTCTCCGTGTTGATCCGGAAGTAGGCCTGGAGCGGTACATCCACCTTCACGCCCTTCGGCACGTAGATGAACGACCCGCCTGACCAGACGGCCGAGTTCAGCGCGGCGAACCGGTTGTCGCCTGACGGCACGATGGTGCCGAAGTACTCGCGGACGATCTCCTCGTACTCGCGCAGCCCCTGGTCCATGCCCAGGAAGATGACGCCCAGCTTTTCGAGGTCTTCGCGGATGTTGTGGTAGACGACCTCAGAGTCGTACTGCGCGCCGGCGCCGGCGAGGAACTGGCGCTCCGCCTCCGGGATGCCGAGCTTGTCGAAGGTGTCCTTGATGTACTGCGGGACGTCCTCCCACTTGGAGGAGTCCTTGTCGGTCGCCCGCACGTAGTAGTGGATCTCGTCGAAGTCGATGCTGGCGAGGAGTTCGGCGCTGCCGGCCCACGAGGGGTTCGAGAGCCGCTGGAACTGCTGGAAGGCGTCCAGCCGGTACTCCAGCATCCACTCGGGCTCGCCCTTCATCTTGGACATGCCGCGGATGACCTCTTCGGTGAGGCCCTTCTCCGCCATGAAGAGCGGCTTCTCGTCGTCGTGGAAGCCCCACTTGTACTCGCCGACCGTGCCGCGGACGTCAGTGGTGGTCATCGTGCAGCCCCTTCCGCGACCTTCGTCGAGGTGATGCCCAGTTCCTTGAGGATGGGGTCGTAGCCCTCGTGCTCGATCCGCTTGGCGAGGTCGAACCCACCGGACTTCACGATCCGGCCCTCAAACAGGATGTGGACGAAGTCCGGCTCGATGTAATTCAGGATGCGCTCGTAGTGCGTGATGATCAGGATGCCCATGTCGGGCCGCCGAAGCGCGTTCACGCCCTCGGACACCGTCCGCAGCGCGTCCACGTCCAGCCCAGAGTCCGTCTCGTCGAGGATCGCGAGGTCGGGCTTCAGGAGGCCCATCTGCAGGATCTCGGCGCGCTTCTTCTCACCGCCGGAGAAGCCGTCATTCACATATCGACGCGCCATGTCCTCGGACATCTTCAGCTTGCTGAGGGTGGCGCGCAGTTCGGCGAGGAACTCGCGCGCGGGCACCTCGGCGCCCCGACGTGCCTTCAGCGACTCACGCATCAGGTTGACCATGGTCACGCCGGGGATCGGGGTCGGGTACTGGAAGGAGAGAAAGACCCCCTTCCGCGCCCGCTCGTCCGCGGACATGGCGGTGATGTCCGCGCCCTGGTAGATGATCTGGCCTTCGTCCACCACGTACGTCGGGCTCCCGGCGATGGTCGAGGCGAGCGTGCTCTTGCCGGAGCCGTTGGGCCCCATGAGCGCGTGGATCTCGCCCGGCCGGATCGTCAGGTCGATCCCCTTCACGATGTGGATGTCGGGCTTCTCGGCGATGCTGACCTTGAGGCCGCGCAACTCGAGGATGGGCTGAGTCATCGTCGCTCCACTCATCGGACGCCCTCCAGGGGCATGCCTGTCCGCCGCTGTCCCATGACGGGCAACAGTCCGCCTGCCGCCTCGCCGGGTCCGTCTTCTTTGCGTACGAGGTACTCGCATTCGTGGCCGCCCGCGGCGACCGTCGTGACCTGCTCCACCGGCACCCCGAGCAACAGCTCGATCGCGCGCCGGTCGGCGGAGCAGCAGGCGTGCGTCTCCGCCGCGGTGCTGCGGAAGGGGCAGCCGCTGTTGCGCAGGCGGAAAAACTCGCCCGCGTCCTCTACGTCATGCAGGATCCCCTCGGACGAGAGGACGCGCAGGGTCTGCGTGACGCGCTCCGGCAGCGTGCGGCCGTTTACCTGCGACCGGTGTTCGTCCGCGACGGCATGCGCCACCTGGTCGAACAGCTGGTCCATGAGGTCCGAGCCGCTGCGCCCCTCGGTCTCCGCGGGGAGCGACTGGAGCGCGGGCGACAGGCGGGCGAGCAAGCGCTGGTAGTGTTCGGCGGAAGTGTGTTCCTCGGCCTGGGCGCTCAACGAATACCGCGCCAGCGGCCGTCCGCGAGGCTGACGCTCCAGCCGGGAGACCAGCATTCCCTCCGCGACGAGGATGTCGAGGTGACGGCGCACCGAACCCGCGGAGACGCCAATCTCAGTGGCCAACTCGGCGACGGAGCATTCACCCCGCTCGGCGAGCAGCCGGACGAGCTCGTCTCGGGTTCGCTCCATCGGCTTTACCCCCGTACGGGCGCGCATCGAGCCTGATCCAGACCTTCGCGCCTTTGATTCCGCTTGGATTCACCGTACGCGCCGCCTCCGGCATATGTCAACGTTTTTGCTACTTTATTTGAGGTAAATCGTCCGTCAGATTCCGCCGAACCATGCCCGTTTGTCCGCCCCCCACCGGGCTGCGTACGATGCGCGCCGGCTCATACACGACGCCCGCAGGCGTCCCCCACGGAGGTGCGCGGTGGCAGACGAAGTCCAAGGTCTCTCGGTCGGCTCGAAAGCGGTCTTCACCAAGGCGGTGACGGCGGCGGACATTGCCAAGTTTGCGGAGGTCAGCGGCGACACCGCTCGACTGCACTCGGATCCGGCCTTCGCCGCGCGGACGCGGTTCAAGCAGCCGATCGCGCACGGCATGCTTGGCGCCGGGATCATCTCCGCCGCCCTCGGTACGAAACTCGCGCCGGACGCGGTCGTCATCTATCTCGGCCAGAACCTTCAGTTCCGCGCGCCCGTGATCGCGGGCGACACTCTGACCGCTACCTGCACGGTCACCAAAGTCGACACGGAGCGCAACCGGCTGACGCTCGATACAGTAGTGAAGAAGCAGGATGACACCGAGGTCATCCGCGGCGAAGCGACCGTGATGGTGGAGGCGCTCGGCTAGCGCCCCCGGCGTGCGAGGCCGTCGAGGCCCCGCAGCGACGAAGGAACGCTCACGATGATGAAGCCCGCCACGGGAGACGCTTCCTCGCTCCGCGCCGCCGCGGAGCGGTGGGAGCAGGGCACTGTCGCCAAGGTGCTCCAGCGCTTCCCGGAGCGCCGTGCCTCGTTCACCGCATCTTCCGTAGAGACGAAGCGCCTTTACACGCCGCTGGACACGTCCGACCTCGACTATGTGGCGGACATCGGCTTCCCCGGCGAGTTCCCGTTCACGCGCGGCGTGCAGCCCACGATGTACCGGGGGCGCTTCTGGACGATGCGCCAGTACGCCGGCTTTGGCACCGCCGAGGAGACCAACGGGCGCTTCAAGACGCTGATCGCCAACGGGCAGACCGGCCTCTCCGCCGCCTTCGACCTGCCGACCCAGACCGGCTACGACTCCGACGACCCGATGTCCGCCGGCGAGGTCGGCCAGGTCGGCGTCGCCATCGACTCGCTCGCGGACATGGAGACGCTGTTCGATGGCATCTCGCTCGCCGACATCTCCACGTCGATGACGATCAACGCGCCCGCGGCGATCCTCGTCGCGATGTATATGGTGGCCGCCGAGAAGCAGGGCCACCCCCGCGGCGTGATCACGGGGACCTCGCAGAACGACGTGCTCAAGGAGTACGTGGCGCGCGGGACGTACATCTTCCCGCCGAAGCAGTCCGTCCGCCTGGCCGCCAACCTGATCAACTTCTGCGCCCGTGAGACGCCACGCTTCAACTCGATCTCCGTTTCCGGCTACCACATCCGCGAGGCCGGCAGCACCGCCGCCCAGGAGATCGCCTTCGCCTTCGCGAACGCCTGCGCCTACCTGGACGAGTGCCAGCGCCAGGGCGCCGACCTGAACGACGTCGCCCAGCGGGTGTCCTGGATCTTCAACACCCACAACCACTTCTTCGAGGAGGCGGCGAAGTACCGCGCCCTGCGGCGGATGTGGGCGCGGCTGATGCGCGACCGGTACGGCATCACCAACCCCAACGCGCAGATGCTCCGCACCCACACGCAGACCGGCGGGTCGACGCTGACCGCGCAGCAGCCGAAGAACAACATCGCGCGCGCCGCCCTCCAGGCCCTCGCCGCCGTCGTCGGCGGCGTGCAGTCGCTCGCGCTCTCCTGCTACGACGAGGCGCTGGCGCTGCCGACCGAGGAGGCGCAGCAGATCGCGCTCCGTACCCAGCAGATCATCGCCCACGAGTCCGGCGCGGCCGACACCGTCGACCCGCTGGCCGGTTCCTACTACGTCGAGTCGCTCACCAACTCCCTCGAAGCGGAGGCCGCGCACATCATGGCGCGCATCGAGGACATGGGCGGCGCGGTCGCGGCGATCGAGGGCGGCTGGATGCAGTCCGAAATCCAGGAAGCTTCGGTCCAGTGGCAGCGCGAGGTGGAGTCCGGCGACCGCATCATCGTCGGCGTCAACGACTTCATCGACCCGAACGAGAACGCGACGCCGATCTTCCGCCCGAACCTCGCGGTCGTGGAGTCGCAGTTGCAGCGCGTGGCGCGTGTCCGGGCGACGCGCGACCAGGCCGCCGTCACCGCCGCCCTGGCGCGGCTGCGGGACGCGGCGCGCGGCGACGCCGACCTGATGGAGCCGATCATCGAGGCCGTCCGGGCCTACGCGACGCTGGGCGAGATGTGCGGCGTCCTGCGCGAAGAGTGGGGCGAGTATGTCCCGCCCACGGTCGTCTAGCGCGCCTTCGACATTCGGGCAGACCGCCGCAAGAGTGCGGCGCACAGCAGCAGACCACGAAGCGGACAGTTGAGATTGGCGGGGGACGATGCCGGGAGCACTGGACGGTCAGGTGGCGGTGGTGACGGGCGCGAGCCGCGGCATCGGCCGCGCGTGCGCGGTCGCGCTGGCGCGTGAGGGCGCGAACGTCGTCGTGAACTACACCTCGAATGAGGACGCCGCGAAGACGACGCAGAAGGCCATCGAAGCCCTCGGCGTGAAGGCGATCGTCGTGAAGGCGGACGTCGGCAAGGCGGACGAGGCGAAGTCGCTCATCGAGGCGGCCGAGAAAGCGTTCGGCAAGGTCGACATCTTGGTCAACAACGCGGGCATCAACAAGGACAAGACGATCCAGCGGATGTCCGCCAACGACTGGGACGCCGTGGTCCAGACCGACCTCTCGTCGATCTTCTATACGACCTCGGCGGCGGTGGGCGGGATGCGCGAGCGGAACTACGGCCGCATCG
>QZJI01000074.1 GCA_003599735.1 Dehalococcoidia bacterium
CGGAATGGCACGGCACCGCCTCCTTCAGAGGCCGCCGCGCTCACGGGATCTGTATCCCATGTCTCCGAACGGGTGTGTCGGATGTCTCCGGTCTGAACATGAGGGGGAAGGGGTTACAAAAGTTGGTTCACCCCACTCCCCCCGGCCCCCTCGCCCCTCAAGGGGCGAGGGGGAGTTCAGACGGCTGGTTACTGCGCGGCTGCCTGTTGCCGTGTGGCGGTGGCGCATTCGCCCGACGCAAGTCCAGAATCGGAGACATATCGAGGCCACCCCGCGCGACGAGGCCCAGAACGCGCTCCGAAAGGAGACGTTTTGTGGCCTTCGATGTGAGTGTCAGCATCTGCGTGCAACTGTCGCTGAGCGATGTGAACTGGTCGATACTCGCTGACTTCGTGGTCGTGGGAAGTGCTGTGCTCGCGATAGTCCGGTACGCGCTTCGCCGTCTCATTTAGCCCATCGGGGGCAATCGGTAAGGTGCCTTCAGTCACCGCCGAGCGGGCTCCATCGAAACCTCGCGGACGAGGTCCATGAGGCGGCCGAGGGAGTCCATGCGTTCGCCGAAGGTGTCGCCGTGGAGGCCGGAGCGGAAGGTGGTGACGCCGGCGGCACGGTAGTCGCGGAGGCGTTGTTTCACTATGGCTTCGTCACCGATCAGGTTGGTGCCGATGATGAGGTCGAGGGGGACGCGGGCGCGGGCTTCGTCGCGTTTGCCGGCGAGCCAGAGGCGCTGGACCTCTTTCGCTTCGTCGGCGTAGCCCTGTCGCGAGTAGGCATTGTTGTAGAAGTTGTGCTGCTTCGAGCCCATGGCGCCGAGCGAGAAGGCGAGGCCGGGGCGGAGCGTCTCCGCGGCTTTCTCGACATCGCTGGTGAACCAGACGGTGCCGCCGACGGCGATGTCGATCTTCGAGAAGTCGCGTCCGGCTTTGCGCGCGCCCTCGCGGATCGGGTCGATGAACTGGGCGGCGTGTTCGGGGAGGAACGAGGTGCCGAGCCAGCCGTCGGCGAGTTCGCCGGTGAGTTCGAGGTTCTTCGGGCCGAGGGAGGCGACGTAGATCGGGAGGTTAGGGGTGGCGGGCGCGCCGGAGCGAAGGGCCTTGCCCTCGCCCGATCCGCCGTGCTGCTGGTCGAGCGGGAGGTGGTAGAACTCGCCGTCATAGGAGACGGTTTCGCCGTTGAAGACGCGGCGGCAGATCTCGATGACCTCGCGGGTGTGCTGGATCGGCTTGCGGAAGGGGATGCCGTGCCAGCCCTCGATGACCTGAGGGCCACTGGTGCCGAGGCCGAGCATGAAGCGGCCGCCGGACATGGAGTCGAGGGTCATGGCGGTCATGGCGACGAGGGCGGGGGAGCGGGTGCCGACCTGGAGGATCCCGGTGCCGAAGCGGAGTTTCGTGGTCTTCGCGATCAGGTAGGCGAGGGGTGTGGCGCCGTCGTGCGCCCAGGCTTCGGCGCTCCAGAGGGAGTCGACGCCGAGCCGTTCTGACTCCAACGCGAGGCTGGTGACTTCCGGCCAGTCCTCGATGGCGTAACGGTGGAGTCCGACGGCGACTTTCATGGGGCCCCTGTGTGCGCGCTCGATGTTGGGACGCGGTGCGAGGGGGAGCGTAGCGCAGGCGGGTGCGCGGTGGCTTCGCGATAGGTTCGCGATGGTGCGTGTGTCATCGATGGATGGTGCGAGATCCGTCCCGCCGTCGTGTTACGGCACACGCCGCTGCGATGACGCCCTCTTGCTTAGTCACAAGCCGAGTGTACGACTAACGCAGGATCAGACATTTCTAAGTTCGGTTCATGCCTCCGTGGCCGCCGCCCGATCCCGTCCCAGCCCGGCACGTTCCGTCCGCGCCCTGGATCGCGCGCTCGGGCGGGCAGCTGAGGTGTTCGGGTACGGCATCGCCGGAGGACAGCCTGCTATTGGACACGCAGAGTAAGGAGTTATGCGCCCCCTCACTTTCTTGTGAACGTGAACGGCAGCCTATCCTGCGGGCGGGTTCTTCCCCTTCGTCGCGACGAAGCTCACGCAGTCGCCTTGGGTCTTGAACACGCCGTATTGCTGCCAGCCACCCTTCATGCAATAGGCCTGGCTCGTGGGGAGCGGGAGCGGTGTCTCATCGCAGGCGTCGCCGATGCCGTCGCCGTCGCTGTCCACCTGATCCGCATTCGGCGTGACGGCGCAGTTGTCGTTCGCGTCCGAGACGCCGTCGCCGTCGCCGTCGAGCTGCGCGGCGGAGCACCCGTTGGCGTTAACCGCCACGCCAGCCGGCGTACCGGCACACTGGTCGGCGCCGTCTGAGACGCCATCACCATCGTCGTCTGGGTCGCACGCGTCGCCGAGCGCATCCCCGTCGAGGTTCGCCTGCTCCGCGTTCACCACCAACGCGCAGTTATCACCGGGGTCGGCGACGCCATCGCCGTCGTCGTCCGGATCGCAGGTGTTGCCAAGCGCGTCGCCGTCGGTGTTGGTTTGGTCCGCGTTCGCAACGCCTGTACAGTTGTCGGTCGCATCCGGCACACCATCGCCGTCGCTGTCGAGCGGGGCATCGAGTGGGAACTCGACTACGTAGCCCGGGAAGTGCCAGATGGTAGCTTCCGCATCATTCCAGCGCCCATTCGTGCCTAAGCCGAAGAAGTGGAGAGCCCCATCCGCATCGCCGCTCGGCTCGCCTGGGTTCCAGTTGGTGTAGGCGCCAAACGGCTCGCCGGTAACCCACACAAAGCCCGCGCCCGAGCGCTTGCCTCCAATCCAGTACCCGAAGTCGCTTGCGGTGCCGTAAGCCGCTGGGAAGTTAGTTCCAATGAAGTTCTGTTCATTCGCAGACGTGATCGTGACGAGGTGCCCAGCCTCGCCGGCGCATGAGAGCGCCTCGGCGGCGGCCTTGGCCGCAGGCCACGTGATGCCGCCGGGCACCGCTACCGCTTGATAACCGTGCCCGTTCTCCGGGTTGACGACGACGCCGGGACATAGGGCCGCCTCCGCGCGGCGTTCAAGGGCCCCGCCCCCGGCGAAAGCGCCGACGACAGCGAACAGCGCGGCGAGGGCCGTGATCAACAGCTTCTTGTGCATTGATAGCTCCACGTCCCGAGGAGCCGCGGGGCGGTTCCGTGTGCTACGTGGGTCTAGCAACCCGACGGCACCGACCGCGGGGCTCTCGGCGGCGGCACAATACACTAGAGATGACCCGTCTTCCTAGTGCCCTGCAAACGATGATCGGTCTGGTTTGCGAGGGGAGTGGGCCACCCTCGGCACGCTCCCGTCGCCGTGCGCGCCGAGCCGGAGGCGCCCACCTGCCGAGCAGGGCGGCACCGGGACGCAGGGCCTCGCGCTCGACCTCCGTGGGCAGCGTGGGCAAGCGCATCGTCGAGGGTGGCGACAGGGGCACGGCCAGCGAGCCGCGTCGCAGCGGCCGGCGCGACTTGCCTGGAAGCCCGTGAAGCAAAGAACGCGTCTTGCGGGCGGGCTCTTAGGTAGGCTTGGTGGAGACGGGGGAGGGCTCACCCACTCCCCCCCGGCCCCCTCGCACTTGAGGGCGAGGGGGAGTTCGGGCTCCGGAGGCGAGTGGCTTCGATGCGAGCGGTGTCATCGATGTTGGCATGAGGTCCGTACCGCCGCGGACGCAGGACGGCCCGCCGACCTCGATGGTGGGCGGGCCGTCGGTGTGGTCGGGGGAGGGTTACCTGCCCTGGTCACGCTCTTTCGCGCGCTGGAGGGCACGGACGAGCATGCCTTTTTCGGGGATCGGCTTCCAGCCGGCCATGGTGTTGAAGTAGCGGACGCCGGCGGAGCGCTCGTCCGGTTCGCGCTCCATGTACTCGACGTCGAAGCCGTCGATACGGATCGTCGGGGAGCCGAGGCACTTGGTGGGGAGGGCCTCTTCGTCGTTGCGGATCATGGTCTCTTTGACCTCCTGGTCGGGGAGGCCGGCTTCCGCGAGGGCTTCGCGGAGCAGTTTGCGAATGTCGTCGTGGTACTTCTTGCCGAGCTCGGTCAAGACCATGGTGACTTCCATCGAACGTCCTCCTCGGATGCCGGCCCCGCATTGCGGGCCGGGGGCCTGGGCGGCGACCGGCGTGCGCCACCGGCCAGTTGGGTCAGGAGGTCGGGGGTGCCGCTTCCCCGCCGCGCGCATCCTCGCGCACCGGCGCGGTGTGCGCCAGTCGATACCGAAAGTCGCAGTACGCCGCCCCCTGCATGATGGTCTGTGTCCGGTCCAGGTGGAGCCCCGCGGAATAACCCTCGGAGAGCGCGAAGTCGCGACTGCAGGAGAGCAGGAATCCGAGGTCCGCCGCCCCCATCCGCCGGTACATCTCCGCGAACCGGCAGCCGACGACGTTGAATTCGAGCCGGTCGCTGTCCTGCTGGAGCGTCTCGATCGCGAGGTCGCCGCCAGCGCCGCCCCAGGAGTCTTTGACGTGGGCGAACCCGGGGAGGTCGGCACGGCCGAGCGCCGCCGCGACATCGCGCCCCTGCTGCCGCGCGATCGCCTCGATCGTCTCGCGCGCGATGGTGTGCGCGCGCTCCGTGCCCAGTTCGATTTCGAGGCGGCGGATCAGGGGGACGAGCACGTCGGCCTCGATGCCGCGCTGCTGGAGGAGGGAGATCGGGCGGGCCGCGGTGAGGGTGTCCCCTCGGGTGGCGCGCCACGCATCGATCACCTCGGGGTCATGGTCGAAGGCGAGCGGGGGGAGGGCGTCCGGGGTGAAGAACGCGACCTCCCGCGCTTCATCTCCCGCGACAGGATCGCCGGAGGCCAGCGTGCCGGCGTAGGCGACGAAGACGACGGGGTCGTCCGGTGCGCTCCAGACGCCGAGGAGGCGGTCGATGTGGACGTCGACGCCGGCCTCTTCGCGTGTTTCACGTCGCGCGGCGTCGGTGAGGATCTCCCCGGCGTCGACGAAGCCGGAGGGGAAGGCCCAGCGGTCGAGGGCGGGTTCGTGGTTGCGCCGCACGAGGAGGATGCGGCCGTCACGTTCGGCGACGACGCCGACGGCGACCTTCGGGTCGGAGTACCAGGCGTAGCCGCAGCCCTCGGTGGCACAGCGTGCGCCGGCGGCGGGTGCGGCGAAGGCGGCGCCGCAGCGCGGACAGTGTTGGGCGGGGGTGGGGAGCGGGAGGGGCAACGGGAACCTCGTTCAGCGCGCTTGAGCTGTGTTTCGACGCTTGTGTTTCGGCGCCTGTGTTTCGACGACGATGCCTGGATAAGACGATGCCTAGACAGACGCCTGGATAGATGCCTGGATAAACGTGACCTAGATAAACATGATGACGCGGCGGAACTGCTCGTGGTAGCGGCCGTCCGCGTCGCGCCAGTACTCGCGCATGCGGTCGAGGAGATCGGGTGAGAATTGCGAGGTGTGGGCGCGCATGGCAGCGAGCTTTGTCTCGATGACCTCGGTGATGTCGACGGAGAAGTTCGACTGGTTGCCGCCGAAGATGTAGAGCTCGCGCACCTTGTGAGGGTGGAGGCCAGCGGCGACCTGTTCGGGGAAGTTGAGGCGGTCGCGTGCGGCGGGGTAGACGGCGTCGACGGTGGCGAGGCCGGTCGCGCGGTGGTCGGAGTGGTTGACGAAGGCGTTGCCGACGATCACGGCCTCGGGGTCGTGGGTATAGACGGCGTACGGGCAGAATTCGCGGATTTCGCGGACGATCTCGCCGATGAGGGCGTGCGACCAGACGAGTTCGCCGTCGGTGTGTCCGAGGAACCGGACGTCATGGACACCGAGGATGAGGGCGGCGGCGCGCTGTTCCTCGGCACGCATGGCGATCAGTTCTGGCTGGGCGATCGCGGGGTCGTCGGAGCCTTTGGAGCCGTCGGTGACGACGAGGTAGCGGACCTGCCAGCCGGCGCGGGCGAGCAGGGCGGCGACGCCGGCAGCGCCGAAGTCGGCGTCGTCAGGGTGGGCGGCGACGACGAGCGCGCGGCGGAACTCGCCCGCGGCCTCGTCCGGTTCGCCCGGGCGTTCTTGCCCGAACAGGTCTTCGAGTCCCGCCGCCATCTGGATCTCCCTGGATCTCCGATCCGACCGTGAATCAGGATCGTGTGTCGCGTAGCGCCACCTCGATCCTAGCCGGGACGCCCGGCCCGAACGACCGACACGCCCCCGGACGCTTCCCGCGCGCCCACCCGTGTCGACAGACGGTTGACGAGTTGACAGAACAGTATTAGCGTTCGTTCCGAACAGAACATCTGTGCCGCACATCCGTCTCTGACGCGAACACTCCCACGCGGACATTCGCGGACACGGACAGAACGAACGCGATGTTCTGCTCTGACAGCTGCGCCGCAGATGGCGGCGGATGCGTGTGGTCGGTGCGGTGGGGTAGGCGGACGTCGGGATGGCCATCGAGGCCGGACACCCACGTCGTGAGAGGGACGCGCCATGTCGGACGGCCTGTCGGAAAAACAGCGGGACATCCTCCGCTTCCTGGAGCAATTCATCGCGGAACATGACTACCCGCCGAGCATCCGCGACATCCAGCAGGGATGCGGCATCTCCTCGACCAGCGTGGTGGACTACAACCTGAAGCGGCTGGAGGAAAAGGGACTGATCCGGCGCGACCGGGAAGTCTCGCGCGCGATCGAGCTGCTGAACGGGCAGGGCGAACGCCGCCGCCGCACCGTGCAGGTACCGCTGCTCGGGCCGATCGCCGCTGGCATCCCGATCCCCACGCACCCGGACAGCGTCGCGCCGCTAGACATCATCGAACTCACGGACGAACAGGTGCGCGGCAAGGCAAACCTGTACGCGCTACGTGTCCAGGGCACCTCGATGATCGACGCGCTGATCAACGACGGGGACATCGTCGTCCTGGAGCCGCGCCAGACCGCGGACCCGGGCGAAGTCGTGGCGGCGTGGATCGTGGACCGCGGGGAGACCACGCTGAAGAAATATTACCCGGAGGGGCGGAAGGTCCGACTCCAGCCGATGAACGCGACGATGGCGCCGATCATGGAGGACGCCTCCAACGTGCAGGTGCAGGGGCGGCTCGTCGCCACGATCCGTTCGTTCTAGCCCGCCACCCGCAGTCAAACGGGGGACATGCGGCGCCGGCCGCGCCGCATGTCCGCGTCCCGGCCGCGCGGCACAGCGGTCATCCGATCGGCGGAGTACCGTATTCCGCATAGGATTCCGCACAGGCGGCGCGCAGGCGCGGCACTGACGCAGGACAGCACCACACGACAGCGGGCGGGCGAGATGGCCGAGGCGAGATCGGGCGCTGGTGAATCCGCGGGGGTGGACGCGCCGCGTACCCCCATCCTGTCCGTGCGCGACCTGCGCGCCGCGTATCACGGGCCGGAGGGGATGATCCCGGCGGTGCGCGGCATCTCGCTCGACCTCTATCCGGGCGAGGTCCTGGCGCTGGTCGGTGAGTCCGCCGCGGGGAAGTCTTCGGTGGCGCTGGCGACGCTCGGACTGCTGCCGTCCACAGCGGAGGTGAGCGGTTCGATCCTGTACCAGGGGGAGTCGCTCCTCGACCTCAAGGGTGACGACCGGCGCCGGGTGCGCGGCGGCGAGATCGCGATGATCTTTCAGGACGCGATGGCGGGGTTGACGCCGACGCTGCGCGTGGGCGAGCAGGTAGCGGAGATCTTCCTGGCGCACGAGCGGCTGGATCCGAAGGCGGCGCGCGCGGCGGCGGTCGAGGCGTTGCGGCCGCTGTTGCCGGACGCGGAGCGGATCGTGGACGCATACCCGTTTCAGCTATCCGGCGGGATGGCGCAGCGGGTGATGGTGGCGATGGCGACGGCGCTGGGCCCGAAGATCGTGATCGCGGACGAGCCGACGGCGAACCTCGACCCGGCGGTGCGGCTGGAGACGTTGAACTGGCTGGAGGACCTGCGCAATCGCGGGGCGGCGGTGATGTTGATCACGCATGACTTCGGCGTGGTCGCCCGATTGGCCGACCGGGTAATGGTGATGTACGGCGGGGTGGTCGCCGAAGAGGCCGATGTGTTCACGATTTTCCGTCGCCCGCGGCACCCGTATACGTACGGACTGCTGAGCAGTCTTCCCGGGGTAATGTCGGGCGCGCGCCTGACGCCGATGCGGGGGAATCCGCCGGACCTGGCGACGCTGGGCGATGAGTGCGCGTTCCTGGAGCGGTGTCCGAAGGCGATGTCGCAGTGCCGTCTGGATCCGTCGCCGCCGCTGGTGGCGGCAGGGCCGTTGCCGGGGAGCGATGCGCCGTCCGCGCCGGGGCATCGGGTGGCGTGCTTCAACCCGATGGCGGTCGACCTGCGCGAGGGGCGCGACCGGTAGGGGCGCGGCGGTGCGACTGTGGTGCCGGTCCCCGGATCTTCGATGGACGGTGTGGCGCTCGTACCGCCTTCGCTACGTGAAGGGCGGCCCATCCCCTTGCCCCCTTCCCTCGGGGGCAACAATATACTTGACTAAACGAGTGCGGCCCTCTAATCTCTGTCTCAGAGAGAGGGAACGACCATGAAGCACGAGCCCAAGACACTGATGGAAGCGATCCGGTTCTTCACCGACCCGGACATTGCTCGTGAGTTCGTGACCACGCTCCGCTGGCCGAACGGCGTCGCTTGCCCGACCTGCGGCTCCCTCGAAGTCACCTACATCCCCTCCGTGGAGCGTTGGAACTGCAAGGAGAAGCACCCGCGCAAGCAGTTCTCCGTGAAGGTCGGTTCCATCATGGAGGACTCGCCCATCGGCCTCGACAAGTGGCTGGCGACCATCTGGATGATCGCGAACGACAAGAACGGTGTCTCGTCCTACGAGGTCGCCCGGAGCATCGGCGTCACTCAGAAGTCCGCGTGGTTCATGCTCCACCGCATCCGCCTCGCGATGGAGGACGGCACCTTCAACAAGGCGTCCGGCACCGTCGAGGTTGACGAGACTTACATCGGCGGTAAGGCCCGCTTCATGCACAAGAGCAAGCGGCCCCAGGTTGACGGCATGGTGGGCAAGGCCGCCGTCATGGGCTTCTTGGAGCGCGCAGACGAGAAGGGCAAGAGCAAGGTCAAGGCGACCACCATCCCCGACCCGAAGCGCCGCACCATTCAGCCGAAGTTGCACGAGAACATCGCGGAGGGCTCGAACGTCTACACCGACGGTGCGGGCGGATACCGCTACATGGCGGACGTGTTCTCTCACGGCGTGGTCAACCACGACGCGGGCGAGTACGTGATCGATGGTGGAGTCCACACCAACGGCATCGAGAACTTCTGGAGTCTCTTGAAGCGCGGGCTTCACGGCACCTACATCAGCGTCGAGCCGTTCCACCTGTTCCGCTACTTGGACGAGCAAGTGTTCCGGTTCAACAGCCGCGACCTGACCGATGGTGATCGCTTCCTCGTGCTGATGCGCTCGCTCGCGGGCAAGCGCCTGACCTATGACCAGTTGATTTCCAGCGGTACGACGCCTGCCTAGCCGAGGACCAAAATCCAATGCCAAAACAGAAGCCCGAACCGACGCCGTTCGAGAAGTTCCAGCAGTTGGCAAGGCGCGTCGTAACCGCGCCGAAGCCGCAGCCGGAGCAGAAGAAGCCGCGCGAGGCTTAGACCTCATACAGCGCCCTCAGGGGGTTGCCATCCAGCGTGAGAAGGAATGACGGGTTCGCCCTGTCGTACCGCTTCGGGAATAGTTTGTTGAGTTCATTGTGCAGCCAGCGGCGTTCGGGGCGCTGTTCTTGCCAGCGGGTTTCCTCTTTGTATAGTTCATACGCCACCATGTCTGCGGCTTGTAGCGGAGCCAACATCCAGTCCCCAGATGCCGCGTTGTAAAGTCGATACTTCTCGCGCACACCCGGTAGAACAACAGCCTCGTTGAATAGATCGATGACGGCTCCGTTCCCCTTCCTCCGATCGAGGATGTAGGCGATCCATGCATCCGAGTCGATCCCTTGCGCTACAAGACGCTCTCCGAGGAACGAGAAGATGATGTGGTTGGCAAGTACATATTCGTCACCGAACACCTCGCGCCCACGAGCGGGCATGTAGCGTTCCCACATGTTGCGCTGAACGTATGCACCAGCGCCCACGACCCCCGGAACATCAGCAACTATCGGCAGCAAACGGCGGATTGCTTCCTCACGACGTTCGCGCGTCCAGCCGCCGTATTCACCCCGGAGATTTTCAGCGTCGGTGGAGTGCCAGTGTGTAAGACCCATACCCGCGATGGCTTCATTCCAGCGCGGAGAGAACGCGTCCCAATCATCTTGGCGGGCGACAAGCCCCCCCACGGCGACGTGGGCAGATTCAAGGTGTGTGCCGCTGTCATCGAGGTAGCAGGTCAGTAGAGCCACAAGTCGCTTCTCTCGCGGAGTACCCGTCGGGAACAAGAAGCCCCCGAGTTCGGACAGGGTTGGATAGACCCCGAGAAGAGAATCATACGATTTAGTCAACTATGTTACTCCCCCCTCGGGAAGGGGGTTGAAGAAGGTGGGGACACCCCACTCCCCCCGGCCCCCTCGCCCCTCAAGAGGCGAGGGGGAGTCAGATCAGATCTGGAGGTGAGGGTGTGACCTCGTTGTTGTGGGGCGCGGCATCGATGTTGTGCATCGACGTTATGCGTCAACGGTGATGTGAGGTGCGTACCGCTGTCGCGTTGCGACGAGCGGCCCGCCCCCGGCCTCCAACCGCGCGCGTCAGCGACGGGCGGGGCGGGCGGGGGCGGCGATACTGGCGAGGTGGACGACGAGGAGTTCGAGGGCGAGGACGTCCGTGCGCTTGCCGGTCTTGACCTCGGTGTCGGCGGCTTCGACGGCGCGGAGGGCGGCTTCGGCGGCGGGGCGTGATGTGGCGCGTGCCTGACGGAGCAGTTTGGTGAGTGGGAAGCCGCGCGCGCCGGTCGCTTCGCCGATCGCCTGCTCGCTCGCGCGCGCCTCGATGAGTTCGGTCGCGCGGACGAGGTTGCGGACCTGTCGCGCGACGCGGTTCATCACGGCGATCGGGGTCTCTGAGGTTTCTTCGAGTACGCGGCGAAGCATGACGAGGGCCTGCCCGGCGCGGCCCTCGATGACCGCATCGACGAGTTCGAACATGCTTTCCTCGCGCGCGAGTGGGGTCATGGTCTCGACGTCGCGCGCGGTGATCGGGCGGCCGTTGGCGTAGGCGGCGAGTTTGTCGAGCTCGGTCGCGATCATCCGCAGGTTGGCGCCGGCGAGGTCGGCGAGGAGCGCCACGCCGGCGCGCTCGATCGCGATCCCGCGTTCGCGTGCGCGACGTTCCGTCCAGGCCTCGACCTCGCTGGGGCCGCCGTCGCGGCCGCGCCAGGGTTTCAGCGCGGCGCAGTGGGTGACGGTCACGTTCGGCATCCGCTTGAGCGCGGTCACGAGCGCATGGGTGCCCACCACCTCGCGGTCGCCCGGTTTGGGCGGCGGTTCGAGGAGGACGACGTGGTTGCTGTCCGGCATCTGCGGGACGAAGTCGAGCAGCGGTTGCCAGGTGTCCGCTACTCCTCGGCGTCCGCCGAGTGAGGTCACCAAGCCCTCGACCACCACAAGGCGCGCGGGGGCGAGGAAGGGGAGCGCGGCGGCGTGCTGGAGCAACGTGGAGGGGGTGAGTCCGCGGGCGGCCAGCACGGTGGTGTTCGCCGCGAGCGAGCCGTCCGTGTCGAGCGCCGACTTCAGCGCGGCGAGCGCCTCGGCCGCGGTGAACTCGTCGTCGCCGTAGATGACGTGCAACGGCACGAACGTCTCCCCCGTGTGCGCGGCGACATCGATGTCGCGCGCTAGTCGATCTCCAGCTGCCAGCCGAACCACGCCGCGAGCGTCACGAGCAGGAAGATCGCGACGCCGGGCCAGAGGAGTGTGGGGAGGAACCCCGCGTCCACCGCAGCCGTCTGATAGCCCGCCCAGCCGGTCGCGAGGATGGCCCCGGGGAGTGGGAGCCAGCGCGGGAACCGAGGGTCGGTGCCATCCACCAACGCGCCACGCAGCAATTCGCGTGGCGTGACCGGCGTCTCGCGCCCCCTCTGGTCCCCGTCCTCGTGTTCAGCCATCGGGAGGAGCGTACGCGCCTCGGATGCGAGGCGTCGAGGCGGCGGTCAGAGGACGGGGTACGCCTCGGCGGCGGCGGAGGCGTGGTCGCCGGCGCGCCACCAGACGGCGAACAGGGCCAGCGCGGTGAGCGCCAGCCCGAGTGATGCAATCGCCAGGCCGGCGTCCAGCCCTCGACGGTCGATAGCGAAGCCGAACAGCGGCAGGAGGGCGACGGAGGTGAGGTGGACGAGCACAGACGCGACGGAGAGCGCGGTCGCGCGGACGTTGTCCTCGACACGCCGGGCGATGTAGTCGGAGACGTAGGGCCAGAGCACGTTCCAGCCGAGTGAAGGCAGGATGAAGATCGGGTAGAGCCAGATCACGCCGGTCGCGCCGCCGAGCAGGGCGAGTGCGCTGATGAGGGGCATGGCCAGGAAGATCGCGATGAGTCCGATGCGCCGTCCGAGGCGGTCGGCGATCGCGGCGCTCAGCGCCGAGAACGCGAGTTGCGAGCCGACAAACAGCCCGAGCGACCAGACCGGCACGCCGTAGGAGAGCACGACCGGCTGCTGGGTGATCCCCATCGTGTGGATCGTCGCGGTGGTGAGCGCCATGAGGAGCGCGGCGGTGAGCAGCGTGCGGCGGCCGAGGACCTCGCGCGCCGCGCGGACGCCGATGCGCGAGAAGGAGTGCCGTTCGCCTTCGCGTGGCGGGTCGACGAGTCTGAAGGCGAGGGCGAAGCCCGCGGTGGAGAGCAGGGCGGAGACAAGGAACGGCACCTCCAGCGGCACCCAGCGCACCATCAAGGCGCCCGCCAGCGTGTAGAGGGCCATCGAGGCACCGCCGACCACCAGTTCGCGCGCCTGCCAGCGGGTGAACTCATCGTCGCGGTCGAGGGCGAAGAGGATCGCGCTGTCGGCGCCGGAGAAGAGCGCGTCGGCGAGCGAGAACATCGCGTAGGAGGCGAGCAGGACCGGGATGGTGTGGCCGAGGCCGAAGATCGCCATCGCGCCGACGGCGACGGCGGAGCCGAGGATGACGCTGAGGCGGCGGCCCCAGCGGTCGGCCATCATCCCGGTGGGGACCTCGCCAGCAATCACCACGGCGGAGTAGACGGCCTGGAAGAGCAGGACTTCGCCCAGCGTCAGTCCGCGCTCCCGTGTGAGATAGACGACCCAGATCGCCTCGCCCAGCCAGATCCAGCGCGTGGCCCACCACAAGGGAAGGATGCGCAGGTTGCGCTGGAGCGCCCGCCGTGTGGCGTCGTCGGTCGTGGCGGGCATGGAGGCTAGGGGAAGAGGTCGAGCGCCTGCTCGCGCACGATCTCCTGCGCGGAGCCCTCGCCCGGCTGGTACCGGAAGCCGCGCACGATCGCCACGGGGACGGCGTCCAGTTTGCCCATCACCATCTCGGCGGCGCCGGTGATCTCGTCGGCGTCGCAGATCATCGTGACGCGCAGGACGTGGCCGTCGAGGTCGGTCTTGCCGACGTAGTCGCGCATCGGAAGCATGCCGGCGACGCCGATGGCGATGTTCGTCTGGCCGAGCCGCCACGGGCGTCCGAAGGTGTCCGACATGACGACGGCAACCTCGATGCCGGCGCGGGCGCGGATGCCGTCGCGGACGCGGCGGCAGGATGCATCCGGGTCGACCGGCAACAGGCAGACGAGACCCTCGCCACCGACGTTGGAGGCGTCCACACCCGCATTCGCGCACTTGAAGCCGTGGTGCGTCTCGGTGATGAAGACGGGGCCGACCTGACGGATCACCCGCTTCGACTCGCGCAGGACGGCCTCAACCACGCGCGGGTCCTTCTCCCATCGCGTGGCGAAGGCGAGCGCGAAGGGGCTGGGCTCGAAGGTGTCGAGGGGGACGACGCGGCCCTCGGCCTTCGAGACGATCCGTTGTGTGACGACGACGACGTCGCCGGCGGCGAGCGGGGTGCCCTGCGCGGCGGCGGCGTCGATGATCTGCGCCGCGAGGTCGTCGCCGGCCCGCACCATAGGCATGCCGGTCACGCCGATCACGCGGAACTCTGGGACCGCCATGCTGGACTCCTGCCTACGTTGAACCCCGTGTGCGCGGATTAGTGGGCGTCGAGGCCGACGATGCGGATGCCGGTGTGCGCCTTGTAGCGACCGTTGATCCCGATGATCAGGATCGTGATCTGTTCGACGAAGCGGGAGAAGCGTAGCGGCCCGGCGTCGATGCCGCGCAC